>JAQBZS010000388.1 GCA_027622115.1 Planctomycetota bacterium
TTCCCGAGGCTTCGTCATGTTGAGTCGAATCGCCGAATCCATTTATTGGATGAATCGCCAGGTGGAGCGGGCCGAGAATCTGGCTCGGTTCATTGATGCCACGTCGCACCTCATGCTGGACATGCCGGTCGGTCGACGAGATCGCTGGGAACCCTTGTTGCACACGACCGGCGACGAAGAGGCGTTCTTTCAGAACTATTCGGAAGCAACCGCCGAAAACGTCGTCCAATTCCTCGCGTTTGATTCTCGCTATGCGAGTTCGATCGTGTCGTGCCTCGGCATGGCTCGCGAAAACGCGCGGTGCGTGCAGCACGCGATTCCGATCGAGTTATGGGAAACGATCAACGAGTTCTTCTTCCAAGTCCGAGCTGCGGCCGCCGACACCACGGTGCTTGATGAACCGATCGAGTTCTTTCAACACGTCAAGCAGGCCGGCCACCTGTTCCTGGGCGTGATGGACAGCACCATGTCTCACGGTGAATTGTGGCACTTCGGGCGAGTCGGTCGGATGCTCGAACGCGCCGACAAGACGACGCGCATGCTCAACGTGATGCAGGCATTGCTCGCGCCGAGTCAGGCCGGCGTTCGTCTGTCGGACGACGAATTGCAATGGTCGGCCCTACTGCGGGCGGTCGGCGGATTGCAAATGTATCGCCAACGCCATCAGACCATTTCCGCCGAAAAGGTCATGGAATTCCTGGTGCTCGACAAGGAATTCCCGCGAGCGATTCGATTCAGCGCACAGGCTGCGGTCGAGTCGCTGCACGAGTTGTATGGAGACGATTTGCCGCGTCAATTCTCGCCGGCAGTGACGTTGTTGGATCATTTGTCGGAATCCGATTTTGACGGTGTCGAATCCCGATGGGAAGAATTCTTGGATCGGACTCTGTCGCTGCTGGACACCGTCGGCGATGCGATCCAGCAACACGGATCAAACGCGTGCTCGGACGACGACGCGCCACACGGGATGCCTGGTGAGTCGGACGAAGTACCGATTCCCGAGCCAAGACAACACGATGCTTTGAGCCGACTTCCGGTTCTCAATGTGAATGCGGTTTAGATTGACCCAGCCGTCGAACTGGCACCGGTCCGCCAAGTACGTCACATTGTTCGACGTGCGCTTTGGCCGCATTCACTCGTCCGACCGACGGGCAGGGAATCCGGTCGGCGCGGAGAATAACTCGCAACGCCCAATACTAATTCGGCGGATTCCTCCATGATGTCCCTACAACGCAGACCGCAATTCTTCGTGATGACGATGGTCGGCGCGCAGTTGCTCGGCTGGTTCAACCCGCTCACCGCCGAGGATCGCGTGGATTTCAATCGCGACATTCGGCCGTTGCTGTCGGATCATTGTTTCGCCTGCCATGGCCCGGATGCTCAGCAGAGGCAAGCCGATCTGCGGCTCGATCTTGAGGATGGTGCCAAAGCGGTCATCGACGGTCGGCGAATCATCGCGCCCGGCAAACCGCAACTCAGTGAATTGATCAAACGCATTGGCAGTTCCGATCCGGAAGTCCGGATGCCGCCGCCGGACTTCGAGAAGCGGCTTACTCCAACTCAAATCGAAACGTTCCGTCGCTGGGTTGAACAGGGTGCCAAGTGGAGCGGACATTGGGCTTTCGACGCTCCGACGCGACCGAAACTCCCCGCAGTTAAAAACGCTAAGTGGATTCGCAACGCGATCGATGCGTTTGTGTTGGCTCGGCTTGAACTTGAAGGCTTGCGGCCCTCAAACGAAGCCACAAAGGAAACACTCATCCGACGCGTCACGCTTGACCTGACCGGTTTGCCGCCGACGCTCGCGGAAGTCGATGCGTATCTCAATGACTCGTCACCCGATGCGTACGAGCGAATGGTCGACCGCGTGCTCAATTCGCCCCGCTACGGCGAACATATGGCAGTGCGTTGGTTGGACGCGGCTCGGTACGCCGACACCAGCGGATACCAAAGCGACGGTCCGCGCGAGATGTGGCGTTGGCGTGATTGGGTGATCGATGCCTACAACTCCGGCAAACCGTTCGACGAATTCACCATCGAACAACTCGGCGGCGATCTGCTGCCCACGCCGACGCTGGACCAGCGCATCGCCACCGGCTTCAACCGCAATCATCGCGGCAACGCGGAAGGTGGCATCGTCCCCGAGGAATACGCCGTCGAATATGTCGTGGACCGCGTCGACACCACGTTCACGGTTTGGCAGGGCCTGACGATCGGCTGTGCGCGGTGCCACGATCACAAATACGACCCGCTGACGCAGCGAGACTTCTACAGTGCGTTCGCCTACTTCAATAACGTGCCGGAGAACGGTCGAGCCCTCAAAGAAGGCAATTCGCCGCCCTTCATCAAAGCCCCCACTCAAGACCAGCAACGTGAATTGGCTCGGCTGGAATCGCGTCTCAAGTCGGCGCGCGCGTTTTGGCTCTGCAAAAAAAGGGAGACGGAGGCCGCTCAGTCGGTGTGGGAATCCGTCTTCAAGCCCAACGAAAAGCAGCCCATCGACTGGACCGTGACGCGAGGACTGGTGGGACGCTTTCGACTGGACGGTCAACTGCTCAACGACGCAACCGGCAAACCAAACAAGTCGGTGCAGCACACCGCGTTCGGATTCGGCCGAGACAATCATGCGGCTGTGTTCGACGGCAGTAATCACATCGATTGCGGAGACGTCGGCAACTTCGGCTATTTCGACAAGTTCACGCTTTCGGCCTGGATCCATCCCACGCAGTTGACCGGCACGATCGTGTCGCGGATGACGCTCGAAGAACAGGGCGACGGCTACAACCTGCAATTGCAAGACGGCAAAGTCCAATTGAACTTGGTGAAACGTTGGTTGGACGACTCGTTGCGCGTGGAAACCGATCAGGCGATTTCGCTCAACCAATGGCATCATGTCGCGGCGACATACGACGCCTCCCGCACGGCGAAGTCGATCCGAATCTATGTCGATGGCGTGCAAGTCTCCCACACGGCCAACCTCGACGGCATCAATCAATCGATGGACACCAAGGAACCGTTGCGGATTGGTGCGGGCAACAATTCATTCCACGGTCAGATCGACGATGTTCGCGTTTACGATCGAGACTTGGATCCGGACGAAATCGAGTTGATCGCCGCGACCGATCGCATCGCGGACTTGGTGGCCCTTCCGGAGAGTCTGAGAACGCGTCTGCAATCGCACAAATTGCGGGCGTACTTCGTACAGGTCGTCGCCAGCAAGTCGATTCGCGAGAAGTACCTCCGGTTGGCGGATTCGCGTCGCGCGTTGCGGGCATTCGTGGAATCGATCCCTACGGTCATGGTGATGCAGGACATGCCGCAACCGCGCGACACGCATATCCTAATTCGCGGCGAATACAACAAACCCGGCGAACGAGTCTCGCCCGCAACGCCGCAAAGTCTGCCGCCGGTGAAAGACGCTTGGCCCCGCAATCGTCTCGGTTTCGCTCGGTGGCTGGTCGATGAAGCCAACCCGCTGACGGCTCGCGTGGCGGTCAATCGTTATTGGCAGATGTTGTTTGGAGTCGGGTTGGTAAAAAGCGTCGAAGACTTTGGAGCGCAAGGCAGTCCGCCGAGTCATCCGCGACTGCTGGACTGGCTGGCCACGGAATTCGTGCGAAGCGGCTGGGACGTCAAGCAAATCATGCGACTAATCGTCACCAGTTCGACCTATCGGCAAGCGTCGCACATGACGCCGGAACGGATCGAACGCGATCCCGAAAACCGTTTGCTGGCGCGAGCGCCCAGATTCCGTTATCCGGCCGAGACGATCCGCGATCAGGCGTTGGCCATTAGTGGGTTGGTTAGCGAGCGACTCGGCGGCCCGTCCGTGCGACCGTATCAACCGGACGGCTTATGGAAGGAAATCGCCAGCACGCAGGACTACAACCAGTCTACGGGGAGCGACTTGTACCGCCGCAGCATGTACACGTTTTGGAAACGCACCGTCGCGCCGCCGGTAATGCTGGCATTCGACGCGTCCACGCGAGAAGCCTGCACGGTGCGACAGCCACGAACCAATACGCCGCTGCAAGCACTGGCACTAATGAACGACGTCACGTTCGTCGAAGCCGCCCGAGCCCTGGCTCAGAACGTGTTGCAGTCACGCCACTCGACGCCAAGCGACCGCCTGAAGACGGCGTTTCGCACGGTCTTGGCACGACGACCGCGACCGCAAGAGCTATTCATCCTGCGATCGGCGCTTGAGCACCATCTCGCGCGCTACAAGTCCGACACCGCCGCGGCTCTCAAGTTGGTCGAATATGGAGACCATGCGATCGGGAAGGGCATCGACGTCTCGGAATTGGCGGGATACACGGCAACGCTCGACCTGATCCTGAACCTGGACGAGTTCGTGACTCGTGAGTGACGAACGAGCATGGCGGTCCCGCCAGTCGATCACCTGGTAATAGTCAATGCCGGTGCGGTTGCTGCGTTTCTGGGGCCGAAGGCCGTTCCGTGCTATTCCGACTTTGGCCGGATTCCGAGTTGGGCCTTGGCCACGAAGTTCTCCGTATCAAGGATCAGCACCTGCTGAAATCGGCTCTTCGCTTCCGCCGTTTGCTTTTGCGCGACATGCACCAGTCCGCGTTCCAGCAAGAAGCTGGCGTCCGTCGGATAAAAGCCGATCATCTTTTCCAAGATCAACTCGGCCTGCGAAAGCTTGCTCTGCAATCTCAGCGAAAACGCCAGGCGTAAGTTTGCGTAGTAGTTGTTTGCATCGAGCATCAAAACTTGTCTGGCCGCCAATTCCACTTCGGCGTATTTCCCCTGCGCCAACAACGGCAGCATGTATCCCAGCCGAGGTTCAACGGCCTTGGGCATGAGCTTGATGGATTCGATGTAGTGCATGCACGCGCGTGAAATTCGCCCACCTTCGAACCCGCGCGATGGATGTCGTAGGTCACAACGTCACCAATTAAAAAATCGGTCGTCGCCGCAAGTTGCGAGTCGGTGGCCGGAGCCGACTTGATTCGCATCCCGACCGTTGGATTCGCGTTGGCGTGATGCGTGTCTTGTGCGTCCACGTAATTCAAGAAACTAAACGGCAACGTCGCGGCACCCACGGCATGAAAGTACTGCACGTGAACATGGAGATGCGGTTGCGGTGAATGGCCGGAATTCCCGCACAGCCCGAGAACCGCGCCGGGCTCGACCCATTCCCCCGGTTTGACGGTAATCGAGTCTTGAGCGAAATGTGATAGCTCCACGTAATAGCCGCGCTCGTCGTAGATCAGAATGTAGTTGCCCCAGTTGTTCGTCCGGTCGACTCGACCGATGGCATTGTCCGCGACATTCGACACGACGGTTGAGATTCGACCGCGAACCGGCGAAACGACCGGCTTTCGGTAACAGTAGTAGTCGTCCAGATGCAGACCGGATCCTTGGAACGTGTGCGATTCGTCGTCCGTGATCACAAAGTCGTACGCGTGTTTCCAGGCTCCCTGGTGCGTCCAATCATCATCCGGCTGTTGCCAAACGGTCCAGACTCCGAAGAACGGCAAATGCAGCGAGCGGTATTCTCCCGGATAACGCCGCTTGGCGACCGCAGCATGTTCAACGGTGTCCTCGGGAGTGACTCCGATGAACTTCGCCATGCCGGGATAGGCGGTGAGACTCAAGGAATAGACGCCCCCGAGTGCCACGATGTTGAACGGCAGCGTGTAGACCGGGATCCCATAAAGCGAGCCGTAAACTTGCACGGCATCCAACAGAATCGTGGAACCGATCACGGCCACAATCGCGATGACATAACTGCTCGGCGACGGAATCAAGAACACGCCGCCGATTGCTATCGCGATCAGAATGAAGTTGAAATTTCCGGGATCCAAGATCGATTGCGCCAGCGACCCGAGCATGGCGGATCGAGTCAACACGCCGGTCGCGTAGCCTGCAAACGCCAACAGAAACAAGATTCTCGACCGCAACAGCAGCAGCATGGAAAAGGCGAGACCGGTGATTTCGTACGGCAAAAGAAACACCGCCCCGAGTGACTTCAAGAATCCCGCCAACAGCATGGGCATATCGAAACTAATCCGCAGCGGGGCGGCGATTTCGGACGGGCTCACGAGGAGGTTCGAATAACGCAACGAAGCCAGGTACACGATCACGCTGCCCACGGCATACGGCAGGCTGAGCACCGGCAGCCCCAAGTGGACTCGGAAGAAATGCACCATGCCGATGGTCAGCAACAACGTAAACACGCTGGCCACGACAACAAAAAACACCGTGAGCCACGAAAACTGCACCATCGAGCCGATCAGCAGCCCAATCAGCAATGGGTTGTAAGTGTAGAACCCAGGTTGGAAGAATTCGTGGTCCAGGCGGATCAGTCGCGAGAACACATAAGCTGCCACGACCGCGATGATGCCCGACGTGCCGAGCTGCCAGTTGAGCATCGTGGCGGCGAAGATCAAGAAACCGGTCGTCGCGCTGCCATTGATCAGAAACACTTCGCTATAGCAGCGAAAAACACTCGCGATCACCGGCCAAGTGAGGGATGAAGGCGGAAGACGGAAGGTTGTGCGACAAAGCCTTCCGCCTTCCGCCTTCCGCCTTCAGCCTTCATCCTGCCGTCTTCATCCTTCATCCTTCATCTTCCGCCTTCCTTCAACCGATCCGGCAACACTTCGCGTTGTTGCACATCGCTGAGTTGCTCGGCTTCGCGGATGATGTCCACGGTTCCGTCCTCACCGATCAACACCACGTTGGGTCGATACTCAATGACTGCATCGATTGAGTCAGATTGTAGGCTCCGACCGGTGACACGATCAGCCGATGCCCGCGTTGCAGCGGCGGCAATTCGATGCCCTCGTCGATGACGTCGATGTTCATGCACATCGGGCCGTACACCACACTTGTCTCGCGCATGCCCTCGATTTCACGATCGGTTTCGACGTTAAACTTGTACCAGAAGGCCGTGTACAGCAGGTTGACGCCGG
>JAQBZS010000389.1 GCA_027622115.1 Planctomycetota bacterium
AGACGGAAGATCCAACATTGAGCGGGCAGAGATTAGTAACTATTCGATGTATAGAAACCGACTGGAACTGAGCAAAGCTTGGCAAAACGATGCGAGTGCTTGCTGCTGAGCCACGGTGGGTTGCGGCTTCGATGACGAGTCCAAAACCACCGTTCGCTGTAAATCGACAAATCCCTCGGCCGCCGACACTTCGTCGTCGGAGGGAATAACTCCGTACGCCAATCGCCAGCCAAGTTCAATCTGTTGACGAACGCTGTCGCCAGCATTCGCGATGAGTCGTTCAGCAAATCGATCTGCGTACGACAATGCGAAGTCGCTGTTCATCATCAACAACGACTGCGGCGCGACGTTCGAGCTATTTCGCTTCACGCAGTTCGGTGCCACGACCGGCGAATCAAACGTCTCCAACACGCCGAGCGGTCGAGTGCGTCGCACTTGAATATAGAGGCTGCGGCGGAATTCCTCGCCCAGCAGTGGAATCGGCTTCGTGGGTTTGCGTTCGCCGTCCAGGTTTTCCTTGCCGAGGATAATCCGACCCACTGCGTCTTCCATGACCGGAACCGGCTCGCCATACAGTTTGGAATTCAACTTGTCGCTAACGGACAACACGGCGTCGCGCAGGATTTCACCTTCCAGTCGACGAATCGACATACGACCGTAAAGGCGATTGTCCGGATCGGCGACAAGCATCGCTTCGCTACCAATCGCTGATTGCTGATACACCGTCGAACTCAAAATCAAACGGTGCAGATGCTTGATGCTCCAACCGGCATCGACAAACTCAGCGGCCAGCCAATCGAGCAACTTCGGGTGCGTTGGTTTTTCGCCAAGTACACCGAAGTCTCCCGGCGAATTCACCAGCCCACGACCGAAGTGATGCATCCAGACGCGATTCACGAGGACTCGCGCAACCAACGGATGCCGCCCGTCCGTGAGGTAACGCGCGAACTGCAACCGACGCCCGGACGTTTTCAATTTGGGATCGTTACGAGGAATCGCGGGCGCCAGATCGAGCACCGACAAACTCGCGGGTTCGAGTGATTGCTTTGGCTGCTCGTGATCGCCTCGAAAGAACAAGAACGTGTCGGGAACTTTTCCAGGAGTTTCCATCAACGTCCGAATGAACTTCTCCTTCGGGATCTTGGCTCGAATGGCGGCCGATTCGTCCGCGTACTTCTTCAGTTCGTTGGCGATGCGGTCCTTGCGAATTTCCGCCGCGGCTTTTGTGTAAACCGCAAGTTCAGCAGTCGCCTCGGGATTGACTTGGGCTAGCGAGACAGCCGTGACGATTACGTTTGCGTGTGTCTTCAAAAGTTGCCGTTGTTGATCGGTTTGCTGATTGGCGACTGACGCAATTGCCGCTTCCACTTTGGACCGAACATCATCCGGTAACTTCGCCAGTTCTCGCTGACGCGCGGCCGCGATAAATCGCCGTTCTTTCTCGGATCGCCGAGTCTCGATGTCTTTCGCCCGCGCTTCGCGACGCCGATCGTAGAGATAGAGCGCGCCGGCACTGAGTCGTGCGATGCTCGGGTGATCATTCAATAGCTTCGTCTGATCCGCGGAACGTTTGGCCGAATCCGTGCGATAGGCCGTTCGCAGGGCGTCGCGGATTTCGTCGTCAACCAGCAACAATTCTTGTTCGAGGGTCTTGGTGATGTAGTAGTCAACTCGCTGTTGTCGCTTGGCGTCCGCCTGCTTTGCTTCGGCTTCGATTTCGCTTCGCAGCTTTCGATCGGTAGCGGAATACAGCGAAATCTGTCGCCCGACCGGCGTCTTCCAATTCTTCCAGTCCAACGCCGGCTCAAAGATGGCACGCATGCGGTAATAGTCCACTTGCGAAATCGGGTCGTATCGATGGTCATGGCATTGAGCACAGTGGATCGTCATTCCCAGGAGCGATGTGCCGACGATTTGCAGCGTGTCGGCGACGACTTGATTGCGAGCCAGACTCTGATCGATCCCACTCGAAGCCGTGCCATCCGGAGCCAGCCGCAAGAACCCCACCGCCGTCAACAACTCAATCGACTCCGGCGTCAATCCAGCCGAGATCGAGCCAGCCAACTCATCACCGGCGAGCTGCTCGACAATGAACCGGTCGAACGGCAAGTCGGCGTTGAACGCGCGGATGACATAGTCTCGAAATCGGTACGCGTGATCTCGCACACGGTCTTCATCGGTGTAGCCCTCGGAATCCGCGTACCCGGCGACATCGAGCCAGTGGCGTCCCCAGCGTTCTCCGTAATTCGGCGATGCGAGCAACCGATCGACGAGCTTCGACCACGCATCAGGCGATGAATCCGCTGCGAATTCGGTGACTCGATCTGGAGTCGGCGGCAAGCCCAGCAGACCGAACGATGCACGGCGAATCAACGTCTCGCGAGTTGCCACGGGCGCAAGGCGATATTCGGCTCGGCGGCTGGCATCCGATTTCGCAGCCCGGCGCAATCGCGCGAGTATGAAGGCGTCGATTGGCGTTCGAATTGACTCATGTTGCAGCGGTGGAATTGCCGGCCGAACAACCGGCTGAAAACTCCACCAACCGCGTTCTTCTTCGGTGAACAACGGCCCGTCGATGGATTCGGGCTCGGCACGTGCCGTCTTCGCTCCGGCGGTGATCCACGCTTCAATCTTTGCAATCTCCGCGTTCGACAGCCGCTTCTTTCCCGGAGGCATCTCGCCATTTCGAACGCGTTCAAGAAGACGGCTATTCGACGGCTTTGAAGGATCGATTGCGGGTCCGGATTCACCACCGGCCACGACAAGTCGCCGAAGTCGCAGGTCGAGCCCGCCTTTCTTTTCGCCGGCTTCACCGTGGCATTGAAAGCAGTGCGTCTTGAAGATCGGCCGCACGTCGACTTCGAAAGTAACTGGTCGATCGTCGGCACTGCACTCGATGCCCGCCGCACAACAGCCGACCAGAAAGGCGATCTGAAAGAGAGACTCGAATCGAATCATCACTGACGACCCTTCGCTTTAGATTCAATGGTGACCTGTCCGCAAAGAAAATCGGACACAATGGCATCGACATAAGCCGTGGAATGATACAGAAAGTTTGCCGGTGACCGGGACCCGCGAAGATTGCGTTCGCCAGACCCGGCCGCATGAAGAGATCCACGAAATGCAGTTCGTGATTGGCCCCAAGCGCACGAGCAATACCCCACCGCTACTTCGCACCTGTTTGCAAACTTGTGAACCACTCGGATTCAGCAAACTTCGGGAGCATGATCCGCGTCGGCTTTGGCGGGTTGAGTCGTTCGCGATTGACGATCCGTCTCACGTTCATGTGAACGCCGCCAGCGACCGTGACGGTCTTGCGATCGCGTTTGAGCGAATTCACCAGGGTCTCCGCCTGTCGTGGAGCCGAGATCTTTTGTGGGTGGTAGTTTTCCGCCGCGAGAATCCACGCCGCATCCAAGCCGATCCGACGATGCAAACCGTCTCGCTCGATCAACATCGCGATCACGGCCAGGTCGGTCAGATTGTGGAGATCCGCGAAACAGGGCACCTTGTCTTCGAGTTCTTCGATGTTCTTCGTGAACTCAGTCGCGAAGTCCTGGGCGACATCGTTGGTCGCCACAATTTCCGTGGGCGAATTGCTCGCCAACAGCTTGAGCCCGCGACCTCGCAATGCATACTGCCGACCATCGGGCGTCATTTCGATGGCGTCGTAGTTGTCGGCGAACCAGAACCGTGTGTAACCACCGAGTCCCGTGCTGCGGGCGAGATAGTTTCGCATGCGAGTCACCGGCAGCCGTTGCACGCCGATCGTGAATTGCTTCATTCGATAATCGGCTTCCACCGCGACGAACGCGAAGCGTGTGTCCGACGACACCCCGAAATACTTGGCCTCCAACGGGCCAAGCGCTTCTTTCATTCGCACGGCTTGCTGATTCCGTTGGCCGGGTTGCAAAACGGTGACGCGAGGCAACGCCGCCACGCGTTGCAGACCGGCCTGAGAATGCACCAGCGTGCAACCGAACAACGTCGAGCGTCCGCCCGGTCCAAACGTGCGCAGGGCCACCACGAGATCGTCGAAATGCAAGACGGGCCGACCGGTGACTCGCCCCACGGGACGAAATCGAGACGTCGAGTCAATGGGCTCGGACGGCCCGACGAGCGCCAATTCCTTGCGGTCCGGGTCCACGACGATGTGATCGATGTGGACCAAGCCGTTGAGCCACTGCACGGAGTCCGGCAGCGGTTCACTTCGGTCGACATGGCGTTTGACTTGCGCGAAGAGCTTCGGCAACGAAACGGCAATCATTTTCGAGCCGTCGGCCAATGGTTTGGCACGACGAATTCGAGAAACCGTGGCACGGTGCCTGAGGACGCCGTCCGCGTCGATGTACACGCCCTGGACGGTAATGTTGCTGGCACCGGCGGGAATTGCGGGATTGGTACCCCGCCTGTCGGATTGAGCGAACGCGCACAACCCGCCGAGCAGACAACACGCTGCCGCGCCCGCGATTTTCGGCAACGCGTTCAAAAGAATGGCGCTCATGCGGGTGTCCCTTCAATCGACGGCTGGGGCTTCCAGATGGACCCGAGACCGGTAGTGTCCGCTGAGTCTACCGGACTGGATCGACAATTTGATGCGACGCTTTGCGCTTTCACCTTCACCAGTCGACTGCCGGCTCGACGAGCAAACACGATTCCCCACCGTCGCTCGGATTGGCCACCCGCAAACACCCGAGTTATGATCCGGACTTCTGCGAATTCAACGGCGGAAATTCCGCGTTCAACTGAATCACATGAGGATGCTGCCCATGAGCGGACTTCGATGCTTGTCACTCGTCCTGGTGAGTTCCGTATTGCCCGTTCCGGCGACCGCGGCGGACCTGTTCAAGGATAAGAACCTTGAGAAAGTCGTCCGCGACGTACTGAAGAAGGGCGAAAAAGACGAACTGAAGGAAGCCGACTTGAAGAACGTCTTCATTATGGAAGGCAACGGCCAGGGAATCACCGACTTGAGTGGTCTGGAAAAATGTTCAAACATGGCCTTGCTTCACCTTGCCGGAAACAAGATCACAAATCTGCAACCGATCGCCGGGTTGGTCAATATTCAGTCGCTCGATCTTTCCAAGAATGCGATCGCCGATCTCGCCCCGCTCGCCAAACTGGCCAAATTGCAATACCTCAAGCTCGACCACAATCAGGTTTCGAAACTCGACGCCGTCAAAGACCTCAAGGCGTTGCGAAACCTGTATCTGGAACACAACAAAGTCAGTGACCTCGGTCCGCTGACGGGGCTTGAAAAGTTGGTGTCGCTGTATTTGTCCGACAATCAAGTCGGCGACGTCAAACCACTGAAGAAGTTGACGCGGTTGGGTTCACTCGATCTGCAAAACAACAAAGTTGCGGATTTAAGCCCACTCAGCGACATGAACGAACTGCGATACACGTTCTTGCAGGGCAACCAGATCAAGGATGTCGGCACGCTCGTGGCAATGGCCCAGAAAGACGCGGCGGGTCCGAAGCTGTTCGCTCCGTATTGGAACCTGTACATCGGCAAGAACCCGCTCAGCGACGCGGCCAAGACCGGCCAGGCAGCCGAACTGAAGAAGATCGGCGTGCGGCTGAACATGGAAGACTAAGGCCGCATTCAACAATCGCTTATTGACCGTAGTTCCGGCGGGAGCGCCGGAACTGCGCAGGGCTTGTTCCAGCCTACGGTCATTCACCATTGCACTTGTGACTGACTTTGAGATTGAGTCGCTTCGACCGGTCGCAAAGCGAAGAACGTCCCGTGAATGGCTTCGCCGATCTCGTTGAGTCGCGTCTGCAATGAATCCACGAATTCGTGCAGGCCGTCGTCGATGATCGTGCGGAGGTCCGTGTATGCCAGTTCGGATCTCAAGCGGCCGAATTGCTGTTCCGCCGGATTGCGATACGTGCCCACGGGCGATCCTGAAATCTCGTGCAGCGATCCGTCCGCATGGATCAGACAGTGCTGCACGGCGCGAGGAAACGTGCGGTCGAGAATTAGAAAGTCGACAATCCGTTCCACCGTGATGCCGTGATAGCGTTTGCGATACGCCTCGAAACCGCTGACCGATCGCAGCACGGCCGACCATTGCAAATCGTCGACCGGGGTGCCGACGGCCTGCACGTTCGGGAGCAGCGTGAAGAACTTGACATCGACGATGCGCGACGTCTTGTCGGCTCGTTCCAGAAGTCGGCCGAGATTGGCAAAGTTCCAACCTTTGCCGTGAGTCATGGTCGAGTCGGTGATGCCGTTGAACAAATGGCTGTGTTGCTTGACTTCGTTGAAGAAGTCGGACGGAGACGCCGATGCCCGCCCACTGTTCGCGGCATCGCGGACGAAGTGGTAATAACCGTTGAGCTGCTCCCACATCTCGGACGAAATCGTTTCGCGGACCGACCGCGCGTTCTCGCGAGCCGCACTCAGCGCCGACAGGATCGAATTCGGATACTCGCGATCAAACGTCAGAAATCTCACCACATTCTCGGCCGTCGCCCCGTCGTAGTGTTCTCGGAAAAACTCGTCGTCGCCGGTTGTGCTGACCAGCGGCTGCCATTGCTGTTCTTCGGCCACGAACGGCTGATCGAGCAACAGATTGATGGTCACATCGACGAAGCGCGCGGTGTTTTCGGCGCGTTCAACATTCCGCGACATCCAGTAAATCGACTCCGCAACTCGACTCAGCATCTCAATCCTCAATTCACGTTGGAGTGACTATCGGGCAGTTTTTGATAATCCAATGCAAGTTCCGAAACCGCTTTGCGGTCCGGCGAAAGTCGCACTTGGAGCGACCAATGCCACGAACGGGAGCAGCAAAATAATCGGCAATCCCATGCGGTCAATCCCTGAATGAATTCAGTTCTTCGCGATCGTGTAGGACGGGCACTCTTGCCCGTCTCCCGCGACAAGGACGAGCACTCTTGCCCGTCTCCCGTGACAAGGAC
>JAQBZS010000390.1 GCA_027622115.1 Planctomycetota bacterium
GCGAGCATTGAACTTTGAACCACCCGACCCCTTCCCCTCTCCGAGTCCAAGACCTGCTTGAACTGTTTCCCGTGTCAACCCGCCTCCGCGGCTCGTAACCGCAACTTCTGATTCGAGATTTTCAACACGCTAGCACGGGACCATTGCCGCGTGACCGCTCGGGACAATCGTCCCAAGCTACGATCGAGTCGGTCGGTTTGCGTTTGCGACTTGTTTCACGAACTCGCGCGCACCGGCGGCGATCCAAGGTGCAACAACGGTGAATAGAAACTGCACGCCCGCAGCCGCGTACTTCGCGACGTTGTCGTTGTTGGTCAACGTCCCGGAAACGCGTCCGCGTTCGTGGATTCGGGCCAGCGATCGATCCACGGTGTCTTGCACTTCCGGGTGTTCAATGTTGCCGATGTGCCCCATTGATGCCGCCAGATCGGCGGGGGCGACATAGAAGGTGTCGATGTGATCGACGTCGAGGATTTCGTCGAGGTTTTCAATGGCGATCACGTCTTCGATCAACACCATCAAGAATGTGTGATCGTTCGCCACCTTGAGATAGTTGGTCACGCCGAAACCCTGTCGCGAACCAAACATGCCGCGTTGTCCGACCGGTGCAAACTTGCCGCCGGCCACGACATTCTCTGCTTCCGCTCGCGTATTCACATGCGGCACGCAAATGCCTTGAACACCGCGGTCGAGTGCTCGGTAAATCACCGACTGTTCGTTGTGATTCACGCGATAGATCGACGACAAGCCCCACAAATCGCACGCGCGCGTCAAGTCCGCGATGTCGTTGAAATCAACCGGGCCGTGTTCTCCTTCCAGCCAGATGCCGTCGAACAGCCCGGTTGATCCGAACTGATCGATCATGTCCGAGTTGTCCAACCCACCGGCGACACACACGGTCTCGCCGGCTGCCAGTTTTTGTTTCACTCGGTTGGGTCGGGCATTCATGCTTGGGCCTCAAGAGTTGTGTTGGTGGGAGCGATAATTCTCTTCGCGGCTGAAGTTGGCTCGTACTACAACTCTGCATGTTGTTTTCTTGCGCGCATTTTCCACCACTGACCCTGTGTCAGTCGAGAATGACTGACTGCTACTACCGAACATCCCCCGCTCGACCACGCTCCACCGAACCCCCGCGTCGGTGGGAGTCGGTGAGGCTGGGAAACAATCGCATCGCATGTGTAGCCATGCAGTCATTCGTCCACCGACACGGGGTCGGTGGTGCGAGAGTTGGTCACAGTGTTCAAAGTACGAGCTTCCTGGCGTCATCTGCCGGCCGCAACTTCGACCGCGAGCAGCGAAACGTCATCCGTGGCAGCAACTTTGCCTCGCCATTTGCCGAGATCGCTGAGCAGTCCGCGAATCGATTCGTTGAGCGTCAGCCGAGCGAGTCTCGTGAGCGAGTCCAGCACGCGAGCGGATCCGAATAACTCGTCGGACGCGTTCGGGGTATCGGTCAGTCCGTCGGAATACATCACTAACCGGTCGCCCGGTTCGAGCGTCAACGAGTCTTGCTCGTAATCGCTGTCCGCAATCATGCCGATCGGCATGCCGGACGTCCCGACAACTTCGGGCGTTCCGTTCGCTCGTTGATGGATCAAGGGTGGGTGTCCGGCGGAGACGTATCGCAACTCGCCGTCATGTGTGTCGAGTACGCCATAGACCAACGAAAAGAATTGGCCGTCTCGGCCCGCCCACGCAAATTGCTCGTTCAGTTTGCGAGCCACTTCAAACGGCTCCAAGACACGCGGCATGGACGATCCATCCTGTTCCACCAGCACCGAGTTTGCGTCGAGGGAGGGAGACATGACTCGGCCGATCGAGGTCGCGAGCAGTGACGCGGGCATGCCTTGGCCTTTGACGTCGAGCACATACAAGCCAAGCTGCCGATCATCCAATTGCACGACATTCAACAGATCACCGCCCAGGTCGTCACTCGGCTTGTGTTCCCACGCGAATTTGAATCCCGGTGCATCGGGCAGTGACGACGGCAGGCACGATT
Source organism: Planctomycetota bacterium (assembly GCA_027622115.1). GTDB lineage: Bacteria > Planctomycetota > Planctomycetia > Planctomycetales > Planctomycetaceae > JAQBZS01. The sequence continues at coordinate 2,000 of JAQBZS010000390.1, forward strand.
GCCGCATCCGAATCACGGCTTCCAGGCTGCGTGAAATCCGGCGGTTGGTTTCCGTCAATTCGCGATTGAGTTTCGTGATGCGAATCCCCGCTCGCAAGCGGACATTGAGTTCGTCGCGATGAAACGGTTTCGCGAGAAAATCGTCGGCACCCGCGCCCATGCCGACGACGATGTCGTGCTTTTCGGCTTTGGCGGTGAGCATGATGACGTAGACGTATTCGTCGGTTTTCGTCGCGCGAATCTTTTGCACAAGCTGCAAGCCGTCCACGTTGGGCATCATCCAATCCGTGATGACCAGCGAGAACTTTTCTTGCTGAAACAACTCGAACGCCTGTTCGCCGTCTTCAGCCGCGACCACTTCGTGACCCCACTTTTCCAGGTCGCTTTGGAGTTTGAATCGAGTCAGTTCGTGGTCGTCGGCAATCAGCATGCGGATGCCGCTCTTCGGCACTTGGGGTTTGGGTTTCGGCTTCGAGGGGGCGGTCGTGGCGGCTTCCGTTTCACGCACCAACTGACGCAACTCCTTCGCGATGTCTCCCGCCGTCGTGTAACGCTCCGTGACGGACTTGGCCATGGCCTTCAAGCAGATGCGTTCCAATTGCTCTGGGATGCCGTGTACGAATTGCCGCGGCGGTCGCGGTTCCTCGTCGATGATTTGCCGCAAGAGGTCCGTGATCTTGGCGGCTCGGAACGGCAATTCACCGGACAGCATCTTGTAGAGAATCACCCCCAAAGCGTAGATGTCGGTGCGACCGTCGATGCGATGTCCTTCTCCTTGCGCTTGCTCCGGCGACATGTAGTTGGGAGTGCCAACGATCTCGCCCCGCCGACCGCCGCTCGCGGAACTGAGTGCCAAGCCGAAATCCACCAACACCGGTGTAAAGCCCTCCGCGCGTTCCATCACAATAATGTTGGCGGGCTTGATGTCTCGATGAATGGTGTTCTGAGCGTGGGCTTCGGCAAGTCCATCGGCGATCGACGCAACCATCAGCGCGGATTCGCGCCAAGTCAGCGTGCGTTCGGCAATCCACCGATTCAAATCTTTCCCTTGCAGATAGTCCGCAACAATAAAGCAATTGCCGTCATGAACACCCACGTCAAAGATGGTCACGATATTGGGATGTTTGAGCTTCGCCAGTTGTCGAGCTTCGGAGACGAGCAATTCATCGGTCTTGGCGTCCGTATTCAACAGTGGCACTTTGATGGCCACTTGCCGATCCAGCTGCGCGTCGAAACCCAAATAAACGGCGCCGTAAGCCCCACGTCCCAAGAGACCTTGAATCTCGTACTTGTCGATCTTGGCAGGTAAATCAGCACTGTCGGCATCGCCGGAACTGTTCGCCGCACTGGACGGTTCGCCGCGCGATGATTGCGGGGACTGCTCGGTGTCCTCCTCCGGTTGCGAGAAGTACATGACGGTCTCGCCGAAGTCGTTTAGTTCGTATTGGCCGTTGTCCGGAGGAAACGCTGGCGCATCGTTCTCCGGAGCCTGGTTCGCGTCGCCCATTAGACACTCCAGCACTCGAGTCGAATCTGCGTGACACTCTACGGCGATCCTAACCTCATTCGAGCTTCGCCAATAGTTCGCCGAGCTTTTGTCTTAATGGCGTCAACTGAACTTCCAGCGTGGCGAACGTGGCGGCCATGTCCGCCGTGTCGCCGGACCGGCCGAGAGTTTCAAGTTTTCCCGCGGTCTCGAACGCTTCGATCGCAAAGAAATTGCCCACTCCGCCTTTCAGTGCGTGCCCTTCGGTGGTCACCGTTTCACAATCGCCAGCGGGAATCGCCGTGCGAAGTTTTGCCAATCGGCCCGCGACGTCTCTGTCAAAGATCTCCAACATCTTGCCGAGCAATTCCCCGTCACCATCGCATTCTTCGAGTAGCCCTTCTTGATCCAGAATCATTGAGTCCTCCGTCGTTTCCTTGATTGGCTGTGTGGCCTCGGCCGTCGGTGCTTGTTTGAGGAATTGCTCGAAGACACGCTCGATCACTTCCTGGACTCCCTTTCGTCGGATCGGCTTCGAGATGTAGTCGTCCATGCCGGCGGCGATGCAGCGATCGCGATCACCCTTCATGGCATGCGCCGTCATGGCCACGATCGGCACATGATCTCCAGTTGACTCTTCAGCTTCGCGAATCTTGCCGGTGGCGGTAATGCCGTCCATTTCCGGCATTTGCACATCCATGAACACAATGTCGAATCGATCGGCGGCCACTTGCTCGACGGCCTCGCGACCGTTATTTGCTACGGTCACCGTGTGCCCCAACTTGCCGATCATCGTGGTGGCGGTCATCTGATTCACGGGATTGTCTTCAGCCAACAAGATGTTGAGCGGTTCGATGTTCGACGCTTCTGAAGCGGCATCAGGTGACGCGGTTGACGTCGAAAACCTCTCCGGCTGCACGATTTCCGTGATGGCGTCCAGCAAAGACGACTGCCGAACGGGTTTCGTCAGATAGGCCGCAACATTGAGTTCCTTGGCGCGGGCTCGATGTTCGGGCGTGGGACCGGAGCTGAGAATGATCACATTCGCATTGGCATGTTCTTCGCGATTGCGAATCCACTCGATCAATTCCAACCCGTCCTTGTGCGGCATGTACATGTCGGTAAGCACCATCTTGACCGGCTGACCGCTGTGCTCGGCCCGCTCCATGGCCTGCATGGCTTCGTCGACACTATTCACGACCGTGGGACGCATATTCCAAGCGCTGGTGATTTCTTTGAGCACCAGACAATTTGTTTCATTGTCGTCCACCAGGAGTACCGGCATATTGGCCAAGATCGACGCGTCCCGCAGAGTGGTGTCGGGATTCTGCTGGACGCCCATGCGGGCCGTGAATGAAAACGTGGTCCCCTTTCCAACCTCGCTCTCGATGCCGATCTCGCCGTGCATCAAATTCACCAACTCGCGAGAAATGGCGAGCCCCAATCCGGTGCCTCCATATTCACGGGTTGTGGATGCGTCGGCCTGTTCGAAGGCTTCGAACATTCGCGTTTGCTTTTCGGGAGGGATGCCGATGCCGGTGTCCACAACGTCGAGCTTGAGCAGGGCTTCGTCGTTGTTGAGGGGTTTCGCCGTCACGCGAACCACGACCTCGCCCTTGTCCGTGAACTTGATCGCGTTGCCGATCAAATTGACGAGAATCTGCCGCATGCGTCCTGGATCGCCGATCAAGTATTCGGGAACGTCGTTGTCGACATGACACGCCAATTCGAGTCCCTTGGCGTGGGCTCGGAACGACAACACTTCCATCGTGTCCGACAAGTTTTCCCGCAGCTTGAAATTGATGTGTTCGAGATCCAGCTTGTGAGCTTCGATTTTCGAGAAATCGAGGATGTCGTTGATGATGCTTAGCAACGCATCGCCGGAAGACTTGACGGTTTCGATGTACCGCCGCTGCTCTTGATTCAGGTCGGTTTCCAGCACGATTTCGGACATACCAATAATCCCGTTCATCGGGGTCCGGATTTCGTGACTCATGTTGGCGAGGAATTCGCCCTTGGCCTTATTGGCGCGCTCAGCTTCGAGTTCGGCGGCTTTGCGATCGGCGATCTCGCGTTCCAATTCCTCGGGCGTCCGCATCCGCAGAAACCGCGGCATCAACGGAATCAGCGCGAAGACCGTGATCCACGAGACGACTGCCGTGATGGCTTTGACAAACCCGGAAAATCGATACCACGGTTCGTAAAAGATGGTGGCTTCGATGAGGTGCCCGAATCCGCACGACAGGATGAACACGGCAAACAGCCAAAACACCGGCAGGAACGACCCCACTTTTTTTCGAAACGTGAAATACAGCAACAGCAAGGGGATCGCCGTGTACGCACCAAAGATGGCGGTATCCGAAATGATGTGCAGCAACCCGTGTCCGTCGGACCATGTCCCGCAATTCCAGCGCGCAGGAAAGTCTTCCGTGTTGAACAGATTCTCGAAAAACGACATGGCCTACCTCTCACTGCCGGTTCAATGATTCAAAAACAGGTCGGCAACTCGATGATTTGGAGTGGCAATCCATCAAGTTGAGCTGAGCCGCCGAGGCACCGACAAGCTTGGGAATCAGAGTTTAACGCGGAACCAGCCGAAAACCGCACGACCGGCGCGGAATGTGAGACAAGTGTTGCACATTCCTTGGGTCTTGATCGCGGTTTCGCCGACTTCGTCCGATGCCATACGTCCCATTTGTCCCATATATCTTATCAGTCATCGGACGGATGAGACTGATGGGACTGATCTGACTGATGGGACTGATTTGAACGACTCCGCAACTTCGCATCGCCGACCGCACAATTAATCATGCGATTATCAACGAGCGCGTTGTCCCTTGATGCGTTGGTGGGGAGCGTTCCACCAAGGCGCGAAGAACAGTCGCGAACAGCGGTGGCATCGCATGCGGACCGCCAAGGCCAGTCGCCAGACCCAGGAATCGCCCGATTGGCTGCGGAACACTTGAGTGGAGTTGCAATGGGGACAACTCATGTTGTCGTGATGGTGCTTTGCGACAGAGAGAGTCGTAGGCACGATCCATGTGCCGCGAACCCAGATTGCAGGCCTGCGAAAAAGGACGGCACGGCGGAGCGTGTTAGTGCGGCGAGTCAGAGTTGCCGATGCACGAAAACTCCGGCACGCTCCTGCAATATCGGCTGTTTCGCGGGTTGAACTATCGACCGCCGACAGGATTCACTCAAACACGCGCAACGCCTCCGAGTACAACTGCGCCAAACGCACCAGACAGTGCCTGCGACGATCGCCTCCCAATGTAGGACCGGCACTCTTACCCGTCTCGGTGTGAACCGGCACTCTTACCCGTCTCGGTGTGAACCGGCACTCTTGCCCGTCTCGGTGTGAACCGGCACTCTTGCCCGTCTCGGTGTGAACGGGCACTCTTACCCGTCTCGGTGT
>JAQBZS010000391.1 GCA_027622115.1 Planctomycetota bacterium
TGATGACGCGAGGACGAATGTCTTGAAGGGTGACCATGCAAACTTTCCGTTCTAAAGATGCCAGACTGAGTGGCTCGAACGGCTACGGGATGGCTCACGCGACGGAGAAACAATAACAGACCAACAACTTGCCGAACGACCAAGCGCCCGACCCGTTGAAATCCGCTTACAACTCTTCGCCATATCTTCCGAGACAGACCCGCAGCGCGAACTCGCGCCGTTCTTCCAATTGCTCCTGATTGAATCCAGTGATGGATTCCAGTTCGGCCCAGCGAATTCGCTGATCAAAGGCCGCCGTCTCAATCAACCGCTCGAAACGAGTGGCTCGGTCGGGAACGACAACTCCCGGCTCCTTCTTCATCCAGCCTCGCTTGGAAAACTGCGAAGCCAGCCACTTGGATGCCGTCTTATCGATCAACCCGCTCCGCTTCGCACGGAACATCATCGACGACAACGGCACGCCAAACGTCTGCTTGAACGCCAACAATTGCATGAGCGATCGACTTTCGAAGGCCCGCTGCAACATGCTGGACGGCAGCAACAAGTGCGACGCGAATTCGTACGCTTTATCCTCAGCCTCTTGATCTTCAAGCAGCCCTTGCTCGTGATGCTTGAAGATGAAGTGGCCTAACTCGTGAGCAACCAACATCCGAGCCCGCCCATTCGACGTGAGCGGATTCAACGCCACGACGAACTCATCGCCGAAGCGACCAGCCAACCCGTCAACGCTGAGTGACGTGGGAACTTCAATCGACCGCATGCCGAATCGCTCGGTCAACGCGATCACGCTCGACACGGCATTCTGCTCGGTTAACTCCAAATGTTTTCGCAAAGACATCGCCACGCCCGCTCCCGAGTTGCCTCGAACGCGAAACGTGACATCTCGGTTCAGTGGTGACTCCAACCGACGTTCCAACTTGACATAGGCTTCGAGCCATTGATGGACGGACGTCGAAAACTGATTCAAGTCGGTTTCCGAGGACTTTCCACCAAGATTCCGAAACACGACGCCTTCGAGAGGCGGAGCGGATTCCAGGAACCAATCGACGGGTCGACCGTAAAGCATCGCCAATGCGGCAAGCACTTCCATGGACGGATGCGTCTTGCCGCGCTCGTAATTGGCGATCGTGGCATGCGACAACGCGAACTCACCGGGCAACTCATCCGCAACGCGTCGAGTTGAAAATCCCACTGAGGCGCGAGCCCCGCGAAGCCGTTCCGCCAAGATTGTGCTGACTGCTGAATCGACCATGGGTCGTCTCCTACAACGATGGCGGATTTTACAAACCGTCATCAAAAGTGCCAGTGAATTTTACAAGCCGTCTGTTTATTTCTTTGAGATTCTTGCGGGGCACTTTAGTCTACCTCGATCGGCGCCTCAGAAGTGGAGTGGCGCGAATTGAATCTGGGTGGTTCGGGCGGAATTTGTAAAATCTAATGGACGTTTCGGATGCAATTTGTAAAACCGTTTGTCACAATTGCCGAGTCGCTGCTGGCTACCCATCCTGCTTTGAAATGCCAACAAATCGACGAGTCGTCGGACGCAGAATCGACGCGTCGTTCCAGCGACAACTGAGAAATCAGCATTCGGCGTCGTGGCGAGTATCGGCAGCGGGCGTATTGAACGACATCATTGACGACCAACATCAAGGCTGCGGGCATGCTGGATAAACGGTTGATTCCGTCTCGTTTGGTGGATCCGTCCGAGCGTACGGGCGTGCGGATTGCCGAACCACGCCGACCCTCTCGCTTTCGACTGTGGCAGATCACCCGGCGAATCGTGCGACTGGTGGTGGGGCTCGCGTGGCTCAAGATCACCTGGCGGTTGAACGGGCAAATTGCCGGACAACGAGTCCGCGAATTCCTGCAAGATCTCGGTGCTTTGTGGATTCGAGCCGGTCGGATCATCGCACTTCGCAGCGACATGTTGTCACCCGAGTTCTGTGCGGAACTGGAGAAGATCAACGACCTGGCACCGGGATTCCCATTTGAGATCGCAAAACGCACGGTCGAAGAGGAACTCGGTAAACCCCTTGAGACGTATTTCGAGGTCTTCGGCGAAAAGCCGTTCGTGGCGTTCACGATTTCGCAGATCCACATGGCGAAACTGCGTCGTGAAAATACCTGGGTGGCCGTCAATATCCAACGCCCGTACGCCCACGAAATCTTCAGCAAAGACATGAAGCTGATCCGCAAATTCGCCGGGCTCCTGGGCAAGATTCCATCGCTGAAGAACATGCGATGGCACGACCTGTGTCACGAATTGTCCGAGATCGTGAAGAAGGAACTCGACTTTCGTTACGAAGCGTCATCGGCGTGGCGGTTGAAAGAATCGCTTGCCGAACACGGCGTCTATCTCTACGGCGTCCACAAGCCCTATAGCTCCAAGCGCATGCTCGTCACCGAGTTCATTCGCGGTGCGTTAATGATCGACTTTGTGGTCTTGAGCATGAAGGATCCGGCTCGGCTGCAACGTTGGTTGACTCGAAACAACATCAAGCCCAAGAAGTTGTCCAAGAAGCTGTTTGAATGCGTGTTCCGGCAGATCTTCGAGGACAACTTTTTTCATGGGGACATGCGTTCGACCAACATGGTGCTGCTGCAAGACAGTAACTTCTCGGTCCTGGACACGCGCAGCGTGGCGTCGAATGAGCGAGAAACGCTGGAGAAGTACCGGTTGTTCCTGAACGCGATCATCAACGAAGAATTCGAGATGGCCGCAGACATCTTCTTCCTGTTGGCGTCGGTGTTGCCGCGGGTGGATACGGTTGAAGTCAAGAAGGACATGATCCGTTTGTGGAAGACGTGGACTTTGAGGACTCACATCCGCGAATTGCCCTACACCGAGAAATCGTGGACCTACATGTTTTCTCAATTGCTATCAAGCGGAATCGGCGCATTGCGATTGAGCGGTAGCCTCATTTCCGACTTGAATTCAGACCAACGAGCGGCAGCAGGAATTCGCCTCCGCACGACCGGAATTGAAGGCGTAGTCGCCACGTTGGAACAACCACGACCGTTGAGGTGAAACCATGACTGTCAGCAAGTTGGAGTATCTGTCGATCGTGTTGGGCGGCATCGGCTTGTCGTCCATCCTGGCCGGTTCACTTTGGGCCGAAGATGGCATCGAATTGAAAACGGGAATCAGTGCGTCGGAGTTCCAGAAGGAATTCGACCAGCGACTGCGCGACGGATTCCGTTTGGTCGATGTCTCGCTCTACACCGTGCGGCGTCAGACCGCGATGGCCTGCATTTGGGGGAAGCGGACCGATCCCGAGTTCCACGTGCAAACGAAGCTGACGGCTCCGGAACTTCAAAAGCACGCACAAGACGTGCAACCGATGGGATTCCAGTTGGTGCGAGTCTCTGCCAACGCAGCGGGGTCGGACGTTCGCTACGCCGGGATCTGGGAGAAGCGAAAAATCCCGGTCCACGTCCGTCTGGGCTATGACGTCAAACAATTCGAAGAGGCACACAAGACGCTGAGCGCGGCCGGCAGTCAGCCGCTGCATTTCCACGTTGTTGCGGTCAAAGGACAGTTGATCTATTCAGGGATCTGGGAAGACGTGCCGGAAATCAAACGTGAGCTGGATCAAAATCTCAGCTACGCGGCGTTCGTGAAAGCCATCCCCGAACGGGCCGCAGCCGGTTTTCGCGTGTTGCAAGTTTGCGGATATCCGGTGGGGCGAGGCGATCGCTACTGCTGCGTGTGGGAAAAAACTTCACCAGGCGAGCAACAGGTTTCGTTGCGATTGACGGAGGCGGGGCTCGCACGAGCGATCACGGACATGCAGGCTCGGGGGCTCCAAGCGTCGCGGATCAACTCCTATCCGCAAGGTGGTGCCAACCGCTTTTCCGTCGTTTGGGAGGCGGGCACGAAATAGACTGCCGATCTCGTTGGTTTGTGGTAGCCCTTGATTTTCAGATCGCTCCGATAACACGTTTTACCGCGGTGCCCAACGGGCCGCACGTTGTCCATGTGCCGACACGCGCGGCCCATTGGAGACTGCGGTTAAACGAGTTTCGCTTCACCCTCTGCCAGTCACCGACTCGCACGTCGGTGCGTTCGCCGCAATCGGCTATTGCCTGAGTTCGAGGTCAAGTCCGTCGAGATTCAGATCCTCGATTGGACCGTTGCCGGCGTCCATCGGCAGGGGCCGAATGGTGCCCGTGTTCTCGAAAATGACCCGACCCTTGATGGCGGAACCCATTGGAACGGATCGCTCAGGGATTGGCGTCGTGAACGACATCGGTTGAATCACGCGAGCGGCCGGCAAGTCGGTTCCCGGATCGGACCCGAATTCCGAAAGCGGCGTGGGGGCCGGGGCCGTCTGAATGTCCTCGAATTGCAGGGAGGCCTTACCGGGGGCTTCCTCGCTGGGCGGCGGAACTGTCGGCAGTCCATCGGACGCATCACGCGGGACGGCTTCGATCAGTTGCGGATACATGCCCTCGGTCACGACGGGTGCATTGGAGAACAATGTCTTCAACCAACCCAGATCGGCCCGAAGTTGGCGTCGCTCTTCCGCTTGGATGTAGGCCGGCAACGGTGATTCACCTTCCGCGAGATAGACTTCGTTGAAGTCCAGCAGCGAGCCCTTTTCGAAATGCACGTTCTTCACCGACAGCGAAAACTCGACCATCGCCTTGAAATACGAAGCCTCGGCTTCGGCCAAGCGACGTTGGGCCGACAACAGCAACTCTTGGTTCTCCAAGCGGTCGTCATTGAACAGACCCAATAGCGCTTCGTACTGCGTCTTGGCGGCCAGACGGCGATTGAAGCTGATCTGCATTGCTTTGTAAGCGCGGCGTTTCTCGGCAACGGCGTTGCTCAGGTTGTGTACGATTTCTCGTTCCTGCTCACGCAAGACCGTGCGTTCTTTCGCCAAACGCAGTTCTGCGTTTCGCACGTTGGCGTGAGCACGGCGGTAGCCCAACGGAATCGACAATTCGAAGCCGACTTGCCATTCCTGGAATTTCCCATCATTGAGTGTTTCAAACGCGTTGTTGGCGAGGTTTTTGGGGGGAATTGCTCCGTTGGAGGGAATCGGCTGATCTCCGTTCTGACGAATCAAATCCCGGCCAAAGCCTCGCCAACGCCAACGGCCCACGGCGTCGAGTTGCGGTTTGAGAAAGTTCTTCGCGGCTTCCAACTCCAACTCGCGACGTTTGACGAGCCACTTTTGCCGCCGCAATTCAGGACGCCGCGCCAACGACTCGGCCAGCGTGAATTCCCAATCGAACTCGACGTTCGCCATTCCGGGCTCGGTGGTCGGTCGAATGATGCGATCGTCGTTGATCACGAGTCCCATCATCAATCGCAGTCGGCGTTCGGCAACATACACCCCACCCGTGCCGCGAAACGTGCCGCCACTGCTGCCGTTGTTGGATCGAGTCCCTTCAATAAGCCGGCCGTTCAAGGCGTTTTGAACTTCTTCTTCCAAGCGGAAGTATTGTTCGCGAGCCTGGGCTTCTTTGTCTTCCTCACCGCCGCGCCGCCCGGTTTCCGACTTGGTTTGAATGCGACGCCAGGTTTCGAGGGCTGAATCGCGAGCCTTGATCTTGGCGTCCAAGTCACGATACGCGAAGTAAAGATCCCAGTACGCGTTCTCGACGTCGCTGACAAACTGCGTCACGCCGATCTCGAAATCCGCCAGACTCACGTCGCTGTTCAGACGGGCGATCAGCACTCCGTTGGCAAGTCCTTCACTGCTTCCCGGTCCGGCAATGCGGTTGAATTGCAATCCCGCGCCTTGCATCAGCGGGTGACGGAATTCCGCTTCAATGTTCATGTTCCAGACACTGGAGAATAAATTGCCGGGAGCGTTGTTGGCGTCGTAATCCACGTTGTTTCGCAAGATGTATTGCGTGCCGGTGGCTCCGGTTTTGCTCAATTGGGTCTGATAGACGCCGGCGTCCTGCTTGAGGTTTCGAGTCCCGCCGCCGAAGAACGTGTTGTTCAACTGGCGGTCGTTCTTTTCCACGAACGTGCTTGCCGCGAAGGATGCGTCGTACGCCGAGAGCGCGGCTTCGACTCCGAAACGCGGATCGGACTCTTGAATCGCCGGATCATGAACGGTCGACGTGCTGCTGGGTGATCTCAGGACCAGCCCGCCGAGGTCTCGCAGGATTCTCGTGTTGGACAACGCCAGCTGAACGGCTTCATTCAGTGGCATCTCGCGAAAGTCTTCCGGCGTGGCTTTGGTGATGTCGATGGGCGCTTGGGTCGCCAACAGATCCGAGTTATGGGACGGATCCTCCGGCGGCGTTTCGATTTGCAAGGACGCGTGATCGTAAGCGGCCAATTCATCAGCATCGTCAAAGACTTGCGGCTCGGGGTTCATCAGTTGCGGCGGCGACCAACAACCCACCACGCACAACAGCAACACCGGCAGAATCTGCCGACTTCGAGTTCGACGATGGCGCGTACCGTTACGCGAATCGCAAAAAGAACTCGGACTTGCTGTCCGCGGGACACCGACCATGTTTCACATCCAGAAATCAAGATGGATTTCATACCGTCCGAGCAGTCGCACGGGTGGCACTGTCATCTCTTGATCGGCAGAACTCACTCAGTCGGTACAACCGGATTATCAGATATGCCGCTACAATCGAAAAAGTTTCACACAATCGCGCGGCAATTGGGTAAGCCAAGAGTTCTGGGGGTGGGAGCGAAGCCGCAGAATGGCCTTGATCACAATAGCCTCCGAGTTTTCTCTAATCCTCGCGTTTTTCGCCGACCTTTGCCGGAATCCGCACCTTGGCCAAATAGATGCTGGTTCTTCCCTCGTGCGACGAGTAATAGCTGATCCATAACAGGCCGTCGTGCAACACAAGCCCGGCGTAACTGGTGTCGCCGCCAGATGCGAGTTTCAGGACTTCG
>JAQBZS010000392.1 GCA_027622115.1 Planctomycetota bacterium
CCGTCCTACGATTCCGACCACTGACTTATTGAGAAGTCACGGTCTTTCGATGCAAATCAGTGAACCATCAAACTATGTCCACACACAAAAGTAATCGAAAAAAGTGAATGTCGAGTTACAACGATTGGGTCTTGTCCGAGCGTGACTCAAGTTCTTCCCAACGTTTTAGAGACTCGGCGAGTTGCGTTTCAGCCCGAGCCAATTCCGCCTTTTGCTTTGTGATGGAATCTCCGTCTTGCTGATAAAAGGCTGCGTCTCCCATCCTTGCATGGAATTCATCGACACGCGATTCCAGTCGGTCGATCACGTTCGGCAATTCTTCGAGTTCCCGACTTTCCTTGAACGTCAGTTTTCGTGCTGTTGAATTCTTGGACTTGGTTTGCGGTGTTGCGGGCGACACCAATTTCACCTTGGACGACTGATTTAGGGGCACGGTTATTCGTGGTTTGGTCGGAATCATCAAACGTTGCCGCACCCAATCGTCGTAGCCGCCATCGAACTCGCGGACCACGCCGTCGCCTTCAAACACGTACGTGCTGGTCACCACGTTGTTGAGGAATGCTCGATCATGGCTGACCGCCAGCAATGTGCCGGAGTACTCCACCAGTAAGTCTTCCAGCAACTCCAGCGTCTCCGCGTCCAAGTCGTTGGTCGGTTCGTCCAGCACCAACACGTTTGCGGGTTTCGTGAACAGCTTGGCCAACATCAGCCGGTTGCGTTCACCGCCCGACAAGAAACCGACGCGAGTCATCGACCGTTCCGGCGAGAACAAGAAGTCGCTTAAGTATCCAATGACATGCCGTTGATTTCCGTTGATCGACAGCATGTCCGCTCCGTCCGACACGTTTTCCCGCGCGGACTTGTCTTCATCCAGTTGGGAGCGCAGTTGGTCAAAATAGGCCACTTCGAGTTTCGTGCCGAACCGCATTTCTCCTTCGTTCGGTTCTAGTTCCCCGAGCAGGATCTTCAGTAGCGTCGTCTTGCCAATGCCGTTTGGACCTATCAAGCCGATCTTGTCGCCGCGCAAGATCTCGCTCGAAAAGTCTCGCAGGATTGGAGTGTCGCCGTACGAAAATCGGATGCCCTTCGCCCGCACGACCAGACTGCCCGATCGCTCGACATCCTGAGTTCGCATCTTGACCGAACCCATGGCACCGCGTCTCGCCTGACGCTCTTCTCGCATCTTTTCGAGTGCCCGTACTCGACCCTCGTTCCGCGTGCGTCGTGCTTTGATGCCTTGTCGAATCCACTTTTCCTCTTCCGCCAGTTTCTTATCGAACAGCGTTTCGTGCTGAATTTGGGCAGCGAGCAATTCATCGCGACGTTTCAGAAACGTCGCGTAGTTGCAGGTCCAATCGAAGACGCGACCGCGGTCGATTTCGATGATGCGAGTGGCGAGCGATTGTAGGAACTCGCGGTCGTGCGTCACGAAAATCAACGTGCCGCTAAATCGTCCGAGAAATTCTTGCAGCCAGAGAATCGAGTCGAGGTCGAGATGGTTGGTTGGTTCGTCGAGCAGCAATAAGTCGGGGTCGTTGACCAGTGCCGCCGCCAACAGGACGCGTCGTTTTTTCCCGGCGGACAGGGAGCCAAACGCACCGTCGGGATCGAGACCCATTTCGCGTAGCTGGTTTTCGGCTCGATGCAAAGCGTCCCAAGCGTCGGCTGCGGCGATGCGAGTCGCCAGGGCTTCGAATTCCGCCTGTTCCTCGTCGGATAATGTTTTGCCGGCGTGAGTCTTGAGATCGAGGATTCGGAATCTCGCCACTTCCGCGCCAATGTTCGGGATGCCTGCGGCCACATGATCGAACACCGTGCCAACCGTATCCGACGGCACGTGTTGCGTCAGATAGGCGGCTTTGGCTTCTTGTTCGAGCGTCACGGAACCGTCTTCCGGCGAAAGTTCGCCCGAGATCAATCGCATCAACGTCGATTTCCCCATGCCGTTGCGACCGACGAGTCCAATGCGTTCGCCGCGTTCGACATTGAGCGAAATGCCGTCCAGCAGTTTCGGTTCAGCGAAGGTAAAAGTCAGTGAGTTGAGACTAAGCAGAGCCATGTGTGGGAATTCGATCTTGGTGCGGAATCGGTTCGACGCGCGATGACCGTGTGGAAATCGGTGGTTGTCAAAAAAAGCCCGGATGCTTCACGCACGCCGGGCCTGTTGTATGCCAAATGGGAAGGTTACTCGCCCGTACCGCCTCGCCACTTGTCGGTTTGAAACGGAGATGCCGGCAGTCCCGCGCCGTTGATCAGATTCGGGTTGGCGAGCTTGTGCCAGCCGAATCGGACGTGTTGGGGAGCCTTGACGCCGGCTGCGGAGACCACGACGTCGTCCCCGTCGATCTCGGCCGTTGCATCGACGAACTTGCCGTCGGCACCGGCAATTTGGAATTCAGACAGCGGCTTGTCGTCGCGGGTTTTCAAGCCGACCGCATGGGCGAATTGGAGACGAATGCGGTCGCCATCGGCTTTCATCGACTTGTAAAGCGGTCCAGAATACACGACGTCTTTTTTGCCATACGTCTTGGCAAGCGCCCAGGCCGCCAGCCGTTTGCCGACATCGAATTTGTTGCGCGGGTGGATGTCCGAGATGTTGTCCACCAAGTCCGTGGTCACGGCCATGCCGGTCTTGGGAATCTTCAGACTGGCAACTTGTGCTTCCCACAGCGCCGGCAATTGACCGGGTTCATATCGACCCGACCACGGAGCGATTTGAACGAAATAGAAAGGCAGTTCGTGGCCCCAAGTTTTTCGCCAGCCGGAGATGAGCGACTCCATGCGGTCGTAATATCCCAGTCCGTTCTTTTGGAGCACGTTGGTTTCACCCTGATACCAGATCGCACCTTGAATCGCGAAAGGCTGCAACGGGGCGATCATGCCGTTGTACATCCGGGCGTTTTTCCCATTGGCGACGGTCCACGGCTCGATCGGCGAACCGCCCCACGAGCTATTGATAAGACCGATCGGCACGTTCAGTTTCTGTTGAAGTTCCTTCCCGAAGTGATACAGCACGGCGGAAAAATTCGGGACGCTGGCGGGCGTGCAAACATTCCAATCGGCTTTGACGTCTTTTGCGGGTTCGGTGGTTTGCACCTTGGGGACATGAAACAGGCGAATCTTCGGATGATTGGCCGCGGCAATGTCTTCCTTGGCGGTATTCGTCGAGGACAGCCGCCACTCCATATTTGATTGTCCCGATCCGACCCAAACTTCGCCGACGAGAATGTCTTCCAATTCGATGGTGTTCTTTCCGGCAACCGTCATCGAATGAGCCTTGTCGACGGAGTCCATCGCCGGAAGCTTGACACTCCAACGACCGTCTTTGTTTGCGGTGGCTTTCGCGGAGTTCTCATCAATTGTGACGGTGACGCTTTCGCCTGCATCGGCCCAGCCCCAGATTTGGACCGGCATTCCCCTTTGGATCACCATGTGGCTGTCGATCACGGCCGGCAATTTGACGTCGGCTTGAATGCCGTTGGTCAATCCTAAGACGAACAAAGCGATGGCCAACAGCGCGGCATTTCCCAGTTTCATGGTCCACTTCCTTGGCGAGTACTTGGGCGATTTGGTGAGAGGCGTCAGACGCCGCAGAGTATGAAGCGGCTGCGAAAATGTGAATGAGGTGCGTGCGGCGTGCGGGATTCCGTCGAAGAATGCTCGCCGACGTGGGACATGGTGCGACTTGTGCGATATTCTCCGTTTGCTCAAGGTCGGCGTCGTTGCCCTGCTGCAACCGATTGTTCGCCCACGCAGAAATCACCACGACAAACACCCGAGGACGTCATGACGCACAAAGTATTGATCGCTGGACAGTGGACGGTTTCCGCCGGGACCAAGACGTTTCAAGCCGCCAACCCCGCGACCGAACAACTCATCGACGGCGAATACCCGGTCAGTCCGTGGGCCGAGGTCGAACAGGCCATCGAAGCGGCCGATGCGGCATCCAAGGCCATGCGTGGTTGGAGCGGCGAACGCTTCGCTCGGTTTCTCGAATCTTATGCCGACACGATCGAAGCGCGGGCCGACGAGTTGGTCGATCTGGCGAACCAGGAAACCGCTCTGCCGGCCCCCACGCGGTTGAAATCGGTTGAATTACCGCGAACGACGAATCAACTCCGTCAGGCGGCGGCGGCGGCTCGAAACGCTTCGTGGAGCCAACCGGTGATCGACACAAAAACCAATATCCGGGCGGTCTTTGGACCAATCGGGCCGGTCGCGGTGTTTGGCCCAAACAACTTTCCTTTCGCGTTCAACAGTATTGCCGGAGGGGACTTCGCGGCGGCCGTCGCGGCGGGCAACCCCGTGATTGCCAAGGGACACTCGTCACATCCGGGCACCACGCGACTGTTGGCGGAAGCCGCACACGAGGCCGCTCGCGAAACCGAAATGCCGGCTGGGTTCGTGCAACTCATTTATCGCCCCAGCCACGAAGACGGTGCGAAACTGGTGTCTCACAAGTTGATGGGAGCCACCGGTTACACGGGGGCTCGTCAAGCCGGTTTGGTTCTCAAGTCCGCGGCCGACTCGGCCGGCAAACCGATCTATCTTGAGCTGTCGAGCATCAATCCGGTTTACTTTCTGCCGGGTGCCATTGAAGAACGACTCGACGATTTGGCGAGCGAATTCGCAACGAGCTGCTTGATGGGCACGGGGCAATTCTGCACAAACCCCGGACTTGTGTTGCTGAAGGCCGGTGATCGCACTGAAGAATTCGTCAGCGCGGTCGCCACGAGATTCAGCGAGGCACCTGTCGGTACCATGTTGAGCGAAGGTGTCCGCACTGGGTTTCAACACGGGATTCAGGCGATTCGCAATGCCGGAGCGGAATTGCTCACCGGTGGCGAAAGCGGCGGCGGCACCGGAGTCTCTTGCCAAAACACGTTGCTGCGAGTTGACGGAACGACGTTTCTGGCGAAGCCGGCAGAACTGCAAGAAGAGGCCTTTGGAAACAGTTCCTTGTTTGTGGTGTGCCGAGACGACGACCAACTGGTGGAAGCCGCGGAAAGTCTGGAAGGCAATTTGACCGGCGCGATTTACTCGAACACCAAGGGCTCGGACGACGCGCTGTACGCTCGGATTGCTCCGGCGTTACGTCAACGAGTCGGACGTCTCATGGACGACAAAATGCCGACCGGCGTGGCAGTCAGTCCGGCGATGAATCACGGTGGGCCGTTTCCCGCGACCGGTCATCCCGCGTTTACGGCGGTCGGAATTCCAGCGTCGATCGTGCGGTATGGGATGTTGCACTGCTACGACAACGTGCGGCCCGCGCGCTTGCCGGCGAGCCTGCAAGACAAGAACCCCGGCGGATTGTGGCGTTCGATCGATGGCGAATGGACTCAAGCCGACGTGGCTTCGTGAGCGCAGATTCCTTTCGGAGGATCACCATGTTTCGCGGATCATTTCGTTGGGTTATTGCCGTTCTCGGTTGCGGACTTGTCGGCTGTTGCAGCGAAGTCCAAGAGATTTCCGTCGCCACGTTCGAAGAACTCGCCCCCCCCGATTTCAATCCTGAGGGTGATTCGCCGTGGTGGCGCGGACCGACTCGTGATGGGAAATCGACCAGCAAGAACCCGCCCACGAATTGGAGCGACACCGAGAACATCGCCTGGACGGCGAATGTTCCGGGACACGGGCATGGATCGCCGACGGTGTGGGGCGAACACGTGTTCGTACAGACCGCGGATACGGGTCGGAAATCGCAGTCGGTGTTGTGTTATTCGCGCAGCGACGGGCGGAAGCGATGGGAGACTCGACTGCATTCGCGAAATCTGCCGAGCGTCCACGAAAACAACTCGTGCGCTTCCGCGACGATGGCTGTTGATGGTGAACGAGCTTTCGCACTGTTTGAGAACGACGCGAAGCTCTGGTTGACGGCGCTGGATTTCAACGGCAAACAACTGTGGCAAACCAATGTCGGCCCCGTTGAAACGACGTGGGGCTACGGGACGTCGCCCATGATCTACAAATCCTTTGTAATCGTGGCGTGCGATGGCAATTCGCAGGCGTTTCTCGCAGCCGTGCATCGCAAAAGCGGC
The DNA here is from genome assembly GCA_027622115.1 of Planctomycetota bacterium. Classification (GTDB taxonomy): domain Bacteria; phylum Planctomycetota; class Planctomycetia; order Planctomycetales; family Planctomycetaceae; genus JAQBZS01. The sequence continues at coordinate 6,042 of JAQBZS010000392.1, forward strand.
AAAATCGTATGGCGCACAAAACGACCATCGAAAGGCAGCTATTCGCCGCCAGTCGTGGCGCGCGTGAATGGGAAGGACCAACTGTTGCTGAGCGGGAATTCGATGATCGCTTCCTATGATCCGGCTGATGGTTCGGACAATTGGAGCATCGCGGCTCTGATGGACACGACTTGCGGCACTATCGTGTGGGACGGCGAATTGCTGTTCAACAGCGGCGGATATCCCGGCAGCGAAACCGTTTGTGTCAAAGCGGACGGATCGGAAGTCGTGTGGAAGAACGCTGGCAAGTGCTACGAGCAATCGATGTTGGCTCACGATGGATATTTGTATGCGGTCAACGAGGGCGGAATCGCCAATTGCCACGACGCAAAAACAGGACAATTGCAGTGGAAAAAGCGGTTGGGCGGCAAAGAGAACGCGTCGTTGGTTTTGGCAAACGGCAACCTGTACCACGCGGCGGAAGACGGTGCCACTTATGTGTTTGCGGCGGATCCGGGTGAATATCGACAGATCGCGAAGAATCAATTGGGCCACGAAGTTTTCGCCACACCCACGATTTGCGGCGATCAGATTTTCGTCCGAGTCGCTTTCCACGAAAGCAGTCGCCAGGAGCGGCTGATTTGCATCTCGCGTCCTCCGACCTTGGCGTCAATTGACTAATCCCCGTTCACCCCTTCTCATTGAATCATTGCGGCGAATTCGCGTCGTTTCATCGTCAGTCGAAGGCGTACGCGAGTTCAATATGCCACAGTGTTTGCGCAGGTCTTGTTCCGGAGTGGCCAGCGGCGGAGCCGCGAAAGCATAAAGCCTCGGGCGCAAGCCCGAGGTCAGC
>JAQBZS010000393.1 GCA_027622115.1 Planctomycetota bacterium
TCGGCGATTCACGCTGGACAAGGCCGAGCTCACTGAAAACGCGCTGGAAAGCGTGGCTGGCACGGACAGTTCGCCGGATCGAGACCCGAACGGGCGACTGCCGTTTGACGCCCACCCCGATCAACTCGACGGCGAGACGCATACATCGGCCGACTACGACGCACCCGCAGATGTTGACGGCGTTCGAGGTGGTTCGCTCGATCTGCAAGTTTGATGCGAATCGATATCTTCGTCAGCAGAGACTTGAGCGCGCTAAACCCCGCGTCGTCCCAGCGACAGCATTTGCCGAGCCCGTTCCACTTCGCTGTCCTTGATCGCAAATTCGACATCCGTGGTCGGCACGCCGGCAAGCGCGGTGGCGAGTTGCTCTCCGGCTGCGGTGGCGTTGATCGCACTGGTCGGCATTGACTGGCTGGTCAGTATCGATACCACCGAGCCTTTTACCTGCACGAAGCCACCATCAATAAAGTAGCTCTTTTCGCCCGAGGACGTCTTGATGCTCAACTCGCCGTAGCCCAATCGCCCGATCAACGGCGCGCGTCCGGGCAAGACGCCGATTTTTCCGTCAAACAACGGAAAACGCAGCGCGACAACGGGTTCGTCCAAGAGAGTTTTCTCGGGCGTTACCAATACGAGTTGCAAATGTCCCGGAGCAATCATGGCCGTTGTCATTCAAAATCAAAAATCAGAAATCAAGAATTCGATCACGCCGATGCTTGAATCCGCTTGTGCTGCTCTTCGGCTTCTTCGATGACACCCACATACATGAAGGCCGCTTCCGACAAGTGATCCCACTTGCCGTCGCAAATTTCTTCGAAGCTGCGGATCGTGTCGTCCATCGGAGTGATCTTGCCGGGCTTGCCGGTGAAGACTTCGGCCACCAAGAACGGTTGTGACAGGAAGCGTTCGATGCGGCGGGCTCGATGCACGATCAATTTGTCGTCTTCGCTCAACTCGTCCACACCGAGAATCGCGATGATGTCCTGCAATTCGCGGTATCGTTGGAGCGTCTTTTGAACTCGACGAGCGACGTCGTAATGCCGTTCTCCCAGGTATTGCGGATCGAGCACGCGACTGGAAGACGCCAGCGGGTCGATGGCCGGATAAATGCCCTTTTCGGCAATTCGCCGTTCGAGATAGATGAAGGCGTCCAAGTGACCAAAAGCCGTTGCCGGTGCCGGGTCGGTCGGGTCGTCGGCAGGGACGTACACGGCCTGCACACTCGTAATCGCACCCTTCTTCGTGGACGTAATTCGTTCTTGCAATTCACCCAGTTCCGTGCCGAGCGTTGGTTGATATCCCACGGCACTCGGCATGCGGCCCAGCAACGCGGACACTTCACTGCCGGCTTGCGAGAAGCGGAAGATGTTGTCCACAAACAGCAGCGTGTCTGTTCCCGTTGTGTCACGAAACCATTCGGCCATCGTCAGTGCTGACAGCGCAACTCGCAGACGAGCACCCGGCGGTTCGTTCATTTGGCCGAACACCATGCAGGTTTGTTCGATGACCGAACGACCGGTATCACCGATCTTGGTTTCCTGCATTTCCAGCCACAGGTCATTCCCTTCGCGAGTTCGTTCGCCGACGCCCGCGAATACCGAATACCCACCGTGAGCACTCGCGATACGAGCAATCAATTCGGTCAAGATCACGGTCTTGCCGAGACCCGCACCGCCGAACAATCCGGCCTTACCACCGCGAACGAACGGCGTCAGCAAATCGACGACCTTGATGCCCGTCTCGAAGATCTCGGTCTTTGAACTCAAGTCTTCCAGCTTCGGCGGGTGACGGTGAATCGGCCAACGTTCTTCATGCTCGACTTCACCACGACCGTCGATCGGATCGCCGAGCAAATTGAATACCCGACCCAGAGTTCCCTTGCCGACGGGCACCGACAACGCTTGACCGCTGTCGATGACGTCCATACCGCGAACCATGCCGTCGGTGCTGCCAAGTGCCACGCAGCGGACTCGACCGCCGCCGAGATGCTGCTGGACTTCGCCGATGACTTTGACGTTGATGGCCTTCATCTCTTTTTCAACGCTCACCGCGTTGTAGATCGCCGGCAATTGATCCTCTGCGAACTCAGCGTCGAAGGTCGAGCCAATCACCTGCGTGACGCGACCAATATTTTTCTCGGTCGATACTTCTGCGGTTGCCATTTGCTTATCCAAGTTCAACGAAAATGGTGTGATTCAAATTGTCGGAAGGTCGGCCATCGCACTTAGTCGAGCGCCGCCACTCCACCGATGATTTCGGCCAATTCGCCGGTAATCTGAGCCTGACGAGCCCGGTTGTATTGTTGCGAGAGCGAGCCCACCATGTCGTTCGCGTTCTCGGTCGCACCCTTCATCGCCACCATGCGGAAGATTTGCTCGCTCACCGCAGCGTCCAGAAAACACTTAAACAGCTTGGCCTTGAAGGCTGCTGGAACGATGTCTTCCAGAATGTTGCTCGCTGACGGGAGAAACTCGTAATCCACATTGATCGACGATGCGGCTTCTCGATCCGAATTGCCCGCCAACTGACCCATGGGAAGGATCGTGTCGATGACGGGAAACTGGCGGGACGCCGATTGGAACCGCATGTAGGCCACGTCCAAGCGATCCAGTGTGCCGTTGACGAACGATTCGGCGAAGCGACTTCCGAGTTCGTCCACTTCGCCAAACGTAACTTTTTCCTCGAAATGCGTGTAGCGTTCCGAAATGCTTTGCCCCTGAAATTGTAAGAACTTGATGCCGCGCTTGCCCGACACTTCCAGAGAAACGGTGGTATCTGCCGCACTCAATTCGCGATGACGTCGCTGGGCTTGCCGCAAGACACCGGCGTTGTATCCGCCGCACAACCCGCGATTGGACGTCAACACCAACAACACCGCGTTCTTGCATTCGTCGCGAGATTCAAGCAGTGGGTGAGAGAAATCCAAGTCCGTGCGAGCCAAGTCCGCCACGATCTCGGCGATCTTTTCCGTGTAGGCAGCAGCTTCGTTCGCCCGATCCATGGCGCGCTTGAACCGTCCCGTGGCGATGAGTTCCATCGTCCGCGTGATCTTGCGAATGTTCTTGACCGCCTTGAGGCGTTTGACGATCGCTCGCGCTTTGGCCATTTGCCAACTCCGTAAGTCAGGCTAGTCCTGACAAAAACTAATTCGTTCAACGACAATCCACTCTGCGTCGTTTAACCGTTAGCCGAAGGCGCACGCGTTCCGCCATCTACAGCACGCGTACGCCTTCGGCTAACGGTTAAACGACGCATTCCACTAACACTCTCTTCTGCTCGCCTTAAACCGCCACTACTTCTTTGGCGTAATCCTTGGCCATGCGACCGGCAAACTCACGCAGTGCGGCTTCCAAGACTTCGACGATTTCATCTGTCAAAGCACCGGACTCGATCATGGTCTCACGAATGTCCGATTTCTCCGTCTTGAAGAACTCCACCAACTTCTTTTCGGCTTCAGACACTTTGTTGACCGGAACGGAATCGAAGTAGCCCTTGGTGCCGGCATAGATGCTGATGACTTGGTCGGTTACGTCCAGCGGCACGTATTGCGGTTGCTTCAGCAACTCGACCATCCGGTATCCGCGATCCAACTGTGTCTGCGTGGCCTTGTCGAGTTCCGTGCCGAGTTGCGCAAATGCCTCCAATTCACGAAACGCGGCCAAGTCGAGCCGCAAACTGCCGGCGATCTTCTTCATCGCCTTCGTTTGAGCATTACCGCCGACTCGGCTGACGCTGATGCCGACGTTGATCGCCGGACGAACGCCCGCGAAGAACAAGTCCGGCTCCAGATAAATCTGGCCGTCGGTAATCGAAATCACGTTGGTCGGGATGTAGGCCGACACTTCACCTTCGAGCGTCTCGATGATCGGCAGAGCGGTCAACGAGCCACCGCCAAGTTCGTTGTTCAACTTCGCCGATCGTTCCAGCAAACGACTGTGACAATAGAACACGTCACCGGGATAAGCCTCACGACCAGGCGGCCGCCGCATCAGCAAGGAAAGCTGGCGATAGGCTTGGGCTTGCTTGGACAGATCGTCATACACCACCAGCGTGTGTTTACCTTGGTACATGAAGTACTCGGCCATCGCGCAGCCGCTATAGGGCGCGACATACTGCAATGGAGCGGGATCACTGGCGGACGAACTGACCACGATCGTGTAGTCCATCGCGCCGTGTTCTTCGAGCACGCTGATCACGGCCGCGGTGTTGGCTTCACGCTGCCCACAACCGACATAGACGCAAATCACGTCTTTGCCCTTTTGGTTGAGAATCGCATCGATCGCGACGGCAGTCTTGCCGGTCTTGCGATCGCCAATGATCAACTCACGCTGACCACGACCGATGGGCGTCATGGAATCGATGGCTTTGATGCCGGTTTGCAGCGGTTCTTTCACCGGCTGACGACCGGCAACACCGGGAGCTGCGAATTCCACCGGTCGACGTTCCGAGGCCACGATCGGACCCTTGCCGTCTTTCGGATTCCCGAGCGGATCGACCACGCGACCGATGACTGCATCACCGACCGGCACGGACAGCAATTGACCGGTACATTTGACCGAGTCGCCTTCGGCGATCTTCAGATAATCGCCCAGAATGATCACGCCGACCGAGTTCTCTTCGAGGTTGAACGCAAGTCCGTTCACGCCATTGGAAAACTCGACCATCTCGCCGGACATCGCCGACGACAGCCCGTAACAGCGAGCAATTCCGTCACCAACTTCGAGCACTCGGCCGACATCGCTGGTTTCGATTTGCCCCTGAAAATCTTCAATCTCCTTCTGGATGACTGAAGCGATCTCGTCCGCTTTGAATTTCATGGAGAGTCCTCTTTCGCAAACTATCCCGAAGTTGTTTCATTCGGGTTTTCAGCGAACCGTCATGTACTGTGTCGCCGATTTGAATCACCAGCCCACCGAGCAGGGACTCATCGACGGATGTTTCGAGAATCGGTTGAAATGGCAGCGATCCGGCCAACGAGTTCGCTACCTGTTGTTGTTGAGCCTCGGTCAGCGGGCGAGACGTTCGGACTTGAACTCGCCGCCGACCGGTTTGTTCTTCATGCCGACGTTGGCTTTGGTCGAGAATCAGCGGCAGCAGTTCCAAGCGATCGTGCTGAGCCAATACCCGCAAGAAATTCGAGAAGAACTCGGAACTATTCGGCACGATCGCTCGATCGATAATGCCGAGCTTTTCTTCACGACTGGCAATGCTGGACATCAGCAGTCGTTCGAATTCCGGATGCAGAGCGAACACATCGTCCAGCAACGAACTCAATTCTTCCAACGCGGCGTCAACGCCCACGCTGACCGCCGCGCCAAGAAATGCTTCCGCATAAACTCTGGCGACGGCCTGCGAGCTTGGGTCTTCCAAGACGTGCGGTGGCCGAGTCCGAACTTCTTGCTGATCAACCATTGGCCCGTCCCGCAAACTGGGTCAACGCTTCGCCAATCAAGCGGTCCTGATCTTGATCGCCCAACGCTCGGCCCAGCACGTGTTCCGTTGCGATGGCAACCTGATTGGACATGACGTCGAACAATTCATTCAAAGCCTGATCCCGAGCCCGATTGATGTCGTCCACCGCACGCTCGCGGAGCGTCTCGGCTTCACTCCGAGCTTCCGCAAGAATGTCTTGCTTGACCTTTTCGGTATCGGACCGACCCTTGGCCAGCATCTCGCGAATCTCTTCCTGGGCCTGATCCAACTTCGCGGCATGCTCGGCCAATAGCCGTTCCGACTTCACACGAGCCGCTTCCGCATTCGCGATGTCTTCACGAATCCGCGACTCGCGTTCGTCCAGGCCTTTGGTCAGTGGACCCCAGGCCGTCGAACGAAGTACCGCGAGGAAAATCAGGAACACAACAATCGACCAAAGCACCAAATCCGGCTTCGCGTCGAGCGGTACGCCTTTATGCTCAGCATCGCCCGCCGCGAATGCGACGCCGCTGCTGATCACTAAAAAGCAGACGCCCATCAAGACGCCAAGTATCTTGCTATTGCGCATCACTCACCTCGTGTAGATCCTTACGAACGATACGCAAACCACCGGAAGGCAAAAGCACCCTCACTGGAACGAGCACGCCGTCCGTAAATGACGAGCCTCGCCGGAAACACCGGCGTCATTGGCACGCGGATTACTGAGCCACGGCTGGGAATGGAGCACCATGAACGAGACACACGATCAAGGCGAAGAACGTCGCCCCTTCGATGAGGGCGGCCGAGATGATCATCGCCATTTGCACGTTGCCGGCAACTTCCGGCTGGCGAGCCATGCTTTCCACGGCGGACGAGCCAATGCGTCCGATTCCGTATCCCGCACCAATAATCGCGACACCCGCACCGATCGCCCCCGAAAAATGGGTGCCGCCATCCGCAGCGAACGCGGGCACCAAAAGGGCGAAGAATACACCGATTGACAATACTGCAATTCTTGCACTCTGACTCACGACTCAATCTCCTGTTTGTATTGTGCTACACAAGCACCAATTCGAAACGTGTCTTCGTCAACTCCAGATTCCATCCGCAACTCTCAGAACTGGACCTTGAATCAGCCCCGCGAATTCACCGCGAAATGGACAAGTCAAAATCGATCTTGAACTGCCGCAAGGCGCGACATTCAAGCATCCGAATTCTCAAAAAACAACGCTCAGCACCTACATTTTTTGGACGATCTCGTTTAACTGGTGGCCGAAAACGTACGCGCGCCCCAATATGCCGAAATGCGACCACCTGCGGCTGACGATTCAACGAGCAAGAGAACGTGAATACGATCTAGCCCGGATTATTTACTGTAGGGTGTGTCGAGGTCGTAAACCGTTGGTGCGTCATCAGCAAACCAATTCACGTCGAAATCGCG
>JAQBZS010000394.1 GCA_027622115.1 Planctomycetota bacterium
ATGACTTCGTCACCAAACGGCAACGAATACTTGGGCAGCCCCATGCGCGAACTCTTGCCGCCGCACAGGATCACACCACCTATCGTCTTCTGATCGGTCATGCGTTGTTTTTCTTTGAAAGCTCGCTTAACCGTCAGCCGCAGAGGCGTACGCGTGCCTAACATGCCAATACGCGCACGCCTTTAGGCTCCCCAACAACGTCTACGCCTACCGGTTAAACGATCTTGGATTGACGCGGGCGACCCGCGTTCGAACAGCCACGGCTAAATTTGCGTTTCCGTCGCATTGTCCGACTTCTGCCCCGATGCCTCGACATCTGCGTCTGCGGATGACGGCGCCGTCGCCGTCGCCGTCGGTTGCTGCCATTCCACGCGTCGGGCATCCGCCCACAGATGCTCAAGGTCGTACAGCTCGCGAGATTCCGGCGAAAATACGTGCAGCACCACGTCGCCGTAGTCCTGTACGATCCACTCGCTGGAGTCGTAACCTTCCAGACCGAGCCGGGGTGAACCGTTCTCGTTCATCACGCGATCGACCTCTTCGGCGATCGCACGGCTCTGACGGCGGCTGGTTCCGGTCGAAATGACGAAGTAGTCAAAGATGGGAGTGATGCCCGTGAGATCCAGCACCACCGTATCGCCACCGCGATAATCGTCCGCGATCCGCGCACACATCAATGCCAATTGACGGCTTCGATCATCCGCCACCGTGGAACGTCCGCGATCCAGGGCCGGTCGGACTTCCGCAGCATCGTCCTGGGCCGTCTCATCAGCCGTGGACGCGGATTCCAACTCTTCCGCTTGTAGGTCGAGAGCCTCGTTCGAGGCTGCTAGGGTGCGTTCCGAAATAATCAGCGTCTCCATGTTCGACCTAGAAATTGCTCAGATAATTGGTCAGCGCCCATTTCACAATCAGACCGGCGAAGACCACTGAAACCATGCTCATCAGTTTGATGAGAATGTTCAAGCTGGGACCGCTGGTATCTTTGAACGGATCGCCAACAGTATCTCCCACGATCGTGGCTTTGTGAGCTTCAGTGCCCTTTCCACCGTGAGCACCGGATTCGATGTACTTCTTGGCGTTGTCCCAGGCTCCACCGGAATTGGCCATCATAATGGCGACCGCAAATCCCGATGTCAGACCACCCGCAAGCATGCCCATCACACCACCAACGCCGAGCAACATGCCCACGATGATCGGGACCAACAGCCCCAACAACGCCGGGACGATCATCTCGCGTTGCGCAGCAGCCGTGCTGATGGCGACACAGGGTGCGTATTCGGGTTCGGCTTCGCCCTCCATGATGCCGGGGATCTCGCGGAATTGACGCCGCACTTCTTCGACCATCGCTCCCGCTGCGCGGCCCACCGCTTTCATCGTCAAGGCGCAGAATACGAATGCAAGCATGACCCCCATGAACATGCCGACCAATACCTTCGGGTTCATGATCGAGACGTTATAGAATCGCACGTAATCCGGCATGGTGGCTCTGTGATTCAACACAACCTCGCCACGGTCCATCATGTTCTTCACGCTGATGTTCTCAAGCGTAACCCCCTTTGCCGCAGACTTGATCTTCGTGAGGTCATCGGAAGGTGGACCGGCTGCGGGAAAGACCAGCAAGGCGGCATTCTTTTCATTACCGTTCAAGTGAATGGCCACCATGGACGGAGCCAGCTTGCGAACCGTTGCATTCGCCAAGTCGGTACTCACGGCAACAGCCGGCTCGGCCTCAACCCAACGGTCGAATCCAGCCCGGACCTCTTCGAGGTAGGCCGCCAGCAAAGCCAGGGCGGTTAGTGCCGCCGAGCCGATCGCGAAGCCCTTGCCCGTGGCTGCCGTGGTATTTCCTAGACTATCGAGAGCGTCCGTCCGTTGCCGCACCATCGGTTCTTGCTTGCTCATTTCCGCGTTGCCGCCCGCATTGTCGGCGATTGGGCCGTAAGCGTCGGTCGCCAACGTAATTCCAAGCGTGCTGAGCATGCCGACCGCTGCAATGGCAACACCGTACAGGCCGATCGCGAACAAGTTCGCGTCCACGAAGTTGAATCCCGTCGCGAAACCGAATGCCAGCAAGATCGCCGCACTGATTGTGACGATCGGCACCCAGACGCTGTAGAAGCCCTCCGCGATACCGGCGATAATGACTGTCGCTGGGCCGGTGACAGCCTGATCCGCGATGCGTTTGGTCGGAGCGTATTCTTCGCTGGTCGAGTATTCGGTCCACTTACCAATAATCACGCCAGCCACCAAACCGGTGATAATCGACGCCAAGATGCCGAACAGTGCCGTACCGTGCAGCAAGCCGGCTGCTCCAAGTTGTTCGCTGATGGAATTCGACGGACCGACCAGAATGAGATACACGATCGCCGCAGCCGCAATCGCGACCATCAGCGAACTGCCGTCGATTCCGCGAGCAAGTGCTTTCAACAGGTTTCGCTGCGTGGCACCCTCTTCCGTCTTCACCAAAAAGATACCGGCGATCGACAGCAGGATTCCGATCGCGGCCAGGGTCATCGGCAGCAGCACCATCATGAACTGCATCTTGGGAAAGCCCTGGTAAGCCGCTACACCCAGAGCCGCGCTGGCGAGAATCGAACCGCAATAGGATTCGTACAAGTCGGCCCCCATGCCCGCGACATCGCCGACGTTATCACCCACGTTGTCCGCGATCGTGGCCGGGTTGCGAGGATCGTCTTCCGGGATATTCGCTTCGACTTTGCCGACGATATCCGCTCCGACATCCGCCGCCTTGGTGAAGATGCCGCCACCCACGCGAGCAAACAATGCCTGGCTGCTCGCCCCCATGCCGAAGCACAGCATGGTCACGGTGATTTCGTGCAGTTTCATGTCCGTGCCCCAATGCAGCACGGCGAACCACAAGCAAATATCGAGCAACCCCAACCCCACCACCACGAGTCCCATCACGGCCCCGCTGCGGAAGGCGACTTGTAAGCCGGCGTTCAATGACGTCTTGCAAGCTTGCGTTGTTCGGGAACTCGCCAGCGTGGCGGTCTTCATGCCGAACCAACCGGCCAGCCCGGAAAAGAAGCCGCCGGTGATGAAGGCGAACGGCACCCATTTCGATTGAGCGTTGAATCCGAATGCGACGATTGCCAGCAGGATGCACGTCACCACGAAGAAGATCGCGACCACGCGATACTGTTGATTCAAATAGGCCCGAGCACCCTGTCGCACGTGCTCGGCAATCCGGACCATTTCCGCGTCGCCTTCATCCTGTTCGACCATCCACTTGAAGAAGCGAAACGCGACAACCAAGGCCGCCACCGAACACAACAAGGCAACCGCCCAACCGGCCGCGACAAACACTTCGTCCTGCATCAACTCCGCCGGCACGGCTTCTTCGGCAAAAGCCGGAGTGGCACTCAGGATCAGAACGACCAGGATCAACAGGATCGACCGAAGGCTATGGAGCGTGAATCTCATCCGACAGACTCATTTCTGCGAGCGGGCTTGTGATGGGACTGTAGCTTGGGACCATTGTCCCGAGCTTCACGGGACAACGGTCCCGTGTTCGGGGATATTAAAAATTGCGAGTTGCCTGACACGAATTTTCGAACTGAACCAATCGTCGGTAACTTCAGACCGGCTTCAAGGACTGACCCTCAGCGTTCTCCCCCGCAAAAACGTGCTGCGTCGGGAAGAAAACTGCCGATTCTCAGCATCTCGGCAGCCCATTTGACTCGTCGTCAACCGAATTTCCGACTCGCTCGCCGGTCGAGCGCGGGCAGTCTATCGGTGCGATTTTGGCTTTTCAACGAACCTCAAGTGCATTTCAGCCATTTGAACGATTGCCGATCGACATCGAAAATCGGAGCCGACAACCCGCAAGAATCAGACGTTTTTCGGACACGGAAACACCGTCGACAACGTCCTACAGAGACTTGAGGTATTCGAGTACCTCGCGCTTTTCCGAGTCCGAAAGTGCATTGGGAAACGTGTGTCCGTCCGACGATTTCCCCGGTTTCGAAGTGTCGAAATACATCCGGCGTTCGGCGCGTGACAGCTTCACCGGCAAGGCTTCGATTTCCTGAATCTCGATTCCGCCTCGGTTTTGGTCATAGCCGTCGATCGTGCGACGCCAAATCGAAGGTCGCTGATCGGGATGCAAGATATGCCACAGCGTGGGGACGGATCCGTTGTGCAAATATGGAGCGGACGCCCACACCCCGTCCAACGGCGGAGCCACATAACCCGCCGGATGCAGGTCCACGCGGTCTGCTCCGTAGCGACTCAGCCAGCCGTCTTTCATCCATTGCCGATGCTCGACATTCAACGAATCCAGCCGCCGCCGATCCGTGCCGATCACGTCGATGGAAATCACTTTCTGCAAGTACCGGCCGTCTTTCCCATAGGTGCCGTGGCACTTTGCACAATGTTGGTCGAAGACAACTTTGCCGCGTGCGACAAGTGTTTCGTCCAATTTCCACGGATACTTCGGCGATTCAAGCGACTCCATCCATGCCAGGATGTCCTGAAAATCGGCTTCCCAACTTCGCAAGACGCCGGCGTCGTTTCTTGGCAGCATCATGAATTGCATCAGCACTCGATGATTCTTTGGAGCAAATCCGTCCGCATACAGCCGAGTCTTTTTCTTGACGTTCCAGAGCGGCGGCGCGTCCAAGTCGTGGTGTTTGAGTTCCGGAATCGGTCGCTTGCGATCCACGTTCATGTCCGTGTCCCGCAGTGCCGCCAGAACCACGCCGAAGATCACGGAATTCGTCGTCCCGGCAGTCGTGCCGAGCGGAATCGTCAGCGACGCGCCGTCGAGGTGTGACAGTTTCTTCCCCATGAAGAGCTTGGTGATGCGGACGTCTTCCGTCAGCGTCTGCAACGCGAAATGCGAATTCCCCAACCCAGGAATGACTTGGCCGGCGACCTTGCCTCCGTGGCACGCCAGGCAATTCATCACCCAACCCTGTTTGCCGTCATCGACGTAGCCCAACGCTCGCCCGTTGCCGATCGCATCCGGTGACGGCATCAGCCCATATCGTTCCATCGTCAAACGGCGACGTTCCTGGACCGACGCGGCACGAGCAGTCTCTTGCAACGGTTTGGGCCACGATTTCCACAGCGAATCAAACACATCTTGGTCGAAGTCGGCCGGCAAATAGGGCTTCGTTCGCAACAATTCGTAGCCTCGCCGCGCGGCTGCACTTTGCCCAGTTTCGACAGCGGTCGGAGCTTGCCCGTGCATGACGTTGACCGACAGCACAATTCCGATCGCAAACAATACCGGTCTCCACATGAGGTCATCCTTTTGAAGCTCGAACCTGTGCATGCGCAACGTTTGACACAGCCTGACACGTACCGGCTCTAGCATCCCCGCCGTTGAACAAAGGGTGTTTGACCGCGACTCAACTCAATCTGGGAGAACAAGCATGTTGGTACTCAGCCGCAAACGCACCGAACGCATTCGCATTGGCAACGATATTTTCGCCGAAGTCATCCGTACCGGTCAAAACACCGTGAAGCTCGGCATCGAAGCCCCGGACAACATTCGAGTGCTTCGCGAAGAACTGACCGGATCGACCGCTCGCGAAGTCCCGGAATTGTCGCTGGTTTTGGCAGGATTGCCGCGTTGACACAACTCGCACGGTGGTAGTCGGCAAGGAGGCCGCTACCACCTGGGCCCAGAGATCTGAGCGTGCAACGAATTGAATTGCCCTATATACCAATCGCGGTTCGTTTTCTGGATGTTCGGCGGTTCGGTGACGTTTCCGGCATCAGCGAGGCGGCACTTTGCCCGACAAGATCCCCAAGACTCGCCGAGCTTCCACGCGGATTTCCGTTAGCCCGTGATCGTCGGAGATCACCTTGGTCAGCTTCACGGCTTCTTCGCGTTCGGTGTCCGTCCACAACGGGTTCAGGTCGCCGATCGCCTTCAACGCATTTCGCAACAAGAGTGAGTCCCGAAACGTCGCGTCGATCGCCAGTCGGCGTTGGTCTTCGTCCACGCCCACAGTTTCGGCTCGAACTTCGGCGACTCCGTAGATGCACCAGCCGGCGACGATCAACGCCGCCAAGCAAAACCCGCCGGCCATCATTCTCGACCGCCGATTCTCCGTGGCCACCGACCACACTGCGGCAATAAACGCGCAGATGGTGGCCATTGCCAACCACAAGTACCGGCGATTGACCACATTCGACGCTTCCCCGCGACCGAATAACTTGGAATCAATCGGTCCCGCCGCCGACGTCAACAATTCGCGAAAGACCGGCCAGCCATCCGTCAGCTTGCGACGCGCCAACCCGATTGCCGCGTTGGCTCGGGTGTTTTCGTCGGAATTGCGCAGCAGGCTGATCAGCCGATCCGTCGATGCATCGTCCTCGATCAGACCCAAGGCATAGGTCCCCATTTGACGCACCAATAACTCGTCATCGAACGTGATGTTGATCAGCGATTGCGTTAACTCGGGAGATTCAATCGGCGTCTTGCGTTCGCGAGCCCGATGGACGATCAACGCCACGGATGCGATCGCGTTTTTCTTCACGGTGAGAGGCGTGTTTTCCGGGTCGGTCTGCTGCTGTTCCTTGGAAACGTTGCCCTGTTTGATGTCGATGTCCATGGCCTTTTGCAGCGATGGCAGCACGACCTCGTGCGTATCGAAATAGCCGAGTGTGCGGGCGAGAAACTGGAGTTGCCGGAAATGGTTGTCGTCGTTTTCTCGCGGGCTCTGAAGCTGCTTTTCGAACATCTCGGCCAATTCGCGAGCCGCTCGTTCGTTACTCGCCAGTTGTTGGCCTTGTTCGCCCATGACTTGGTCCGCTCGCAGCATCTGAGCCAGACCGAGTGCAGCCCGCCATTGGATTTGCT
>JAQBZS010000395.1 GCA_027622115.1 Planctomycetota bacterium
GGACTTGGGCGTCAGGCTTACGGACTTCACATTTGGCGGTTGGCCTCTTTGACGAAGTGCGGAGTCGACGCCCGCCAAATGTGAAAACCGTAAGCCAGACCCCGGTCGCAAGCCGATTGATCATGAACCGAGAGAAAAAAACGCTACTCGCTCTGCGCGTTGTCGCCGTCTTGGAGATTTCGGCCGTAGTTGCCGTCTTCGTGCCGTTCGCCTGGATGAGCCGCATGCACGAGTGGCTTGTGCAATCCCCGATGATGGCGGATCCGATCACCGAATACCTTGCGCGGAGCCTGTCGCTGTTTTACGTGATGAACGGTGCGATGCTGTTTTTCGCCACCTTGGATCCCACACGATACCGCCCCTTGATTCGTTTTTGGGCCATGCTGATGGTGGCCGCCGGCGTCGCCTTGATCGGCATTGATGTGGCGGCCGACCTGCCCGCATTCTGGATTTTGAGCGAGGGGCCGTTCGCCATCGTGTTTGGTGCAATCGTACTGTGGTTGTTGTCGAGCGATTCCGCCACATCATCAATCGCAGCCGGAGAAACGAGCGAGTGAGTGGCTCGACCATCGCCAATTCGTCGACCGACGACTCGCGGCGACTGCCGATCGAACGAGAGCGAATCGGCTCGGGCGGTGCGTGGTTGTTTTCCGCTCCGATTGACCTGGGCGTGTTTGGCGGCAGCGCGGTGATCTCGTTGCTGGCGCTGTGGGTGGGCGATTGGCTCGGCATCTTGCATCGAGATTCGCCCGCGTGGACGTGGGTCACTGCGGTGTTGTTGATCGACGTGGCTCACGTGTATTCGACGGCTTTTCGCACGTATTTCGATCGAGACGAATTTCGCCGACGTCGGTGGTTGTACGTGTTGACGCCGGCGTTGACGTTTGGATTGGGTGTCGCGATTCACTCGGAAAGCAGCCATGTGTTCTGGCGAATCGTGGCCTACATGGCGGTGTTTCACTTCGTGCGGCAGCAGTACGGTTGGGTGGCGTTGTATCGCTCGCGGGCGGGCGAGTCGGATCGCGTCGGACGCTGGGTGGATTCGTCGGCCGTGTATCTCGCCACGATCTATCCGCTGGTGCATTGGCATGCCCACATGCCGAAACAATTCGAGTGGCTGATCCAGGACGACTTTGGTCAACTGCCAGTCATCGCCGAACAAATCGTCCGACCCATCTATTGGTGCGTGTTGGCGACGTATGCTCTGCGGTCGATCACCCGATTCGCGACGCAACGGTTTTGGAACGTCGGCAAGGATCTGGTGGTGTTCACGACAGCCGTGTGCTGGTACGTGGGCATCATTACGTTCGATTCCGATTACGCGTTTACCGTGACGAACGTAATCATCCACGGTGTTCCGTATTTCGCGTTGGTGTTTCTCTACCAGCAGCGGAAATCGGCTCGGGATGCAGCAGGCGATTCGACAACCCGCACTCGTCGATCGGTGGTCGCTCGCCGATTGTTCCTATTCATGGCGACGGTCTGGGTCTTGGCGTATGTCGAAGAGTTGCTCTGGGATCGAGCGGTCTGGCACGAACGCGATTGGCTGTTCGGCGACTTCACGATCAGTGGTTGGGAGTCCTGCTGGGTGGCGTTGCTGGTTGTGCCCCAGGTTACGCACTACGTTTTAGATGGCTTTATCTGGAAACGGCGATCGAACCCGGAAATGGGGCGGATTGCTTGATTGTGGTCAAACCAGCCGTTTGACATGAGTGATCAAGCGCGTCCGTTTCGACGAAAATTGGACGACATCCTCTATTCGCCTGAAGAAATCATGCCGTTCTCGCGAAACCATTCGATCGTTGTCGCCATGCCATCTTTGTAGTCCGTCTTGCCCTCATAGCCAAACTCGCGCTTCGCCTTGTCGATGCAATAGTCGAGGTTCAGACCCAGGAACTTGATGCGAGCGTTGGACAACAGCGGGGCTTCCTTCTTTCGCAACAACTTCCAAGTTCCTTCCATCACCTTGGCCAAAAACTTGGCCACGCCCAGCGGCACCACCTTGGTCGGCACCGCATGACCCGCGAGTTCCGCGATCGTGGCGATGAATTCCTGCTTGGTGACCAGCCGGTCGTCTCGAATGTTGTAGACCTCGCCGATGGTGTCCGAATGTTGAATCGCTCCGAAAACGGCGTCGCACAAATTGCCGACGTAGGTGTTGTTCATCAGCTTTTCGGGCGCGCCGAGGAAGGCAAAGCTGTTGCTCTTCAATCGCTCCAACAGTCGCGGCAATACCGTCCGGTCGCGCGGACCATAAATGAAGCCCGGTCGGAGCACCGTGCCCGGCAAGCCCTTCTCGGCGATGTGTTTCAACACGAGTTGTTCGGATTCGACCTTTGTCAACGTATAGCCGTCGATGCCGCGAGTATTCGGCGGCTCGGTTTCGTCCGTGCCGTGATGATCGCGGGCTTCGTACACGCCTAACGAACCGATATGGATGTAGCGTTTGAGTTGGCCCGTCGATTCAGCCGCCGTCATGAGATTGTCGCAACCGCGGACATTCACGTCTCGATAGGCGGCGGTCGGTCCCCAATCGCCCACCTTCGCGGCGCAGTGAACAATCAGCGTCACGCCATCGACCACCGGCTTGAGTGATTCCGCAGCGGCCATGTCTCCGTTGACGGTCTCGACGCCCCATTCGTCGAGCAGCGAAGTGTCGCTCGATGCACGAACCAGCGCGCGTGTCCGCACGCCAAGTTGTCGCGCGCGTTCCAGGACGTGGCTGCCCACGAGTCCGGTTCCTCCAGTCACCAGCATCAAGTCGTCATCAGAAAAGGACACAACGTCTCCTTGGAGTCAAAAGTCTTCGCCAAAGTATCCGTGCCAGGCGAGTGACAAGATGTCGTCGTTCAAGGCAAACGGTCGGCCTTGCAGCTCGCACACATCGCGGCTGCGTTCAATGAGGTCTCGCGGTTCGCAACCTCGACGTTCTTGGTTGTGTTCGTCGTATCGGTTCAACAGCCGTTCGACGAGCCCTTCTTCGACCTCGATCCCGACACGCTTCGCGTAACCGTGCAAGATCGACGCGTACTCGTCTCGCGTGGGTTCGTCCAATTCCATGCGATAGCCGAACCGCCTCAGAAACGCCGGTTCCATCACGGTTGTGGGATCCAGGTTCGTGGCCACGACCAGCATCAACCGAAACGGCACCAGCATTTTCGGCCCGGTGCGAAACGTCAGGTGATCGACTCCGTGCTCCATCGGGATGATCCAGCGGTTCAGCAACTCTTGATGCCCCACGC
The DNA here is from genome assembly GCA_027622115.1 of Planctomycetota bacterium. Taxonomy (GTDB): domain Bacteria; phylum Planctomycetota; class Planctomycetia; order Planctomycetales; family Planctomycetaceae; genus JAQBZS01. The sequence continues at coordinate 3,243 of JAQBZS010000395.1, forward strand.
GTTGTCGACCGAAGTCATCGATCATGAAGGTGCCGCCGTTGGCTTTAATATGCTGCGGTGCTTGATACATCTTCAGTGTGGGGCTGTAGATCAAATCCACCGACTCGATCGTCATTTCGCCGCCGGCGACGATCATCGGCCGCTTGATTCGCACCCAACGCCGATCAATTCGAAAGTAGTCGTCGTCGGGAACTTCCACCCGTTGATGGACTTGTTCGTCGAATAATTGGATGACGTCCGGCCCGACATTGATCGCATGGGGGATCCACAATTCGCCGCCGAACGCCCCATGCAGACTTTGGGCGAGCGTTGTCTTGCCGTTGCCGGGTGGTCCCCACACAAACAGGCTTCGCTGCGATCGAGCCGCCAGTGCCGCCGTCATGATCTCGTTCTCGGAAAGAGTCAGCGGACTGAGCACTTCCTGCACGGCTTCGAAAGTGGGGGCTTCAAATTGGGCGTGCTGCCACTCGATCATCGCCGAATACTGTTGCAACGACACCGGCGTCGGTCCGACATAACCGCACAAGTCGAAAAACCGCGAGGCTTGTTCGCGACCGCGGTCCGTGATGGTGTAGCGAAATGTCGTGGGCGTATAGCCGCCGAGGACTTGCAACAGATGATCGTCCGTCAGTGATTCGAGGATGGATTCCAACACAACGATCGGAAGGTGCAGCCGGTCGGAAATCCACTCGGTCGTGAATTGCGAAACGGGGAATGCGGCTTTCAAAAGCAACTCAATGACGATCGCTTCGTTGATTCCCAAGTCGCGAAGATTCGACGGTGATTGCGGAGCCGCACCGACCGACGATTCGATCAAACTGGGTGACAAGGGTCTCGAATCGGCAACCGTACGACTCGATGAGGTGGATTCCATGTGCGCCGTTTCAGCAGTGATGACGATCGGATGAGCGGTTCAAGCTGCGCCAGCTGTCGTCCGGAATATGGTAACGAATCGAACCACGGTCCGATCGACCGTTCTGCAAACGGCGTTTACTCAAACAAGTCCGAATTGGAAGCGAATTCAGAATCGGATTCCGACCGCAGGCCACTGGGGAGCTGCAACAACGGATAGTTGTCGGTGAGATACCGAATCTCCCGCTTCAGACGTTTAGCCAACTCGTAACGCGTGTGGTACACGAATTTCTCAGCCACATGCATTTGCGCGGCCACGTCCTCGACTTGCCGGTCGTCCATCCACACGGCACAAAACACGTCCCACTTCTTGCGACTGCTCAATTCCTTCACGCGATTCAGAGCCATTCGAAAGACGAACGCATTGAATTCGTCTGTCCAAAGCTGATGATTCACAGCGATATCGAAGGCCATGTTCGCGCCCCATGCTTCGCAATCAGGCGATTTGGCCTTGTCTTCGAGAATCTTGAAAATCGATCGCCGGACGATGGTTCCGAGCCAGCCGCGAAACCGCCCTCGCGTTGGATCGTAGGTGAAGTTTTTGATCGCCGTGGAAATGCGGATCATCGCATCTTGCACGGCGTCATCGCTGTCCGCGGCTTGCAGTCCCCGCTTGCGACAGAACGAAACCATCAGCGGACCATACGTATCCACAAACGTGACCCATGCGTCCGAGTTGTCGGATTCACGAATCTGACGAATGAGACTGATGTGCGTCGAAGGCCAAATCGGGGACTGGGTCATTGCATTACGTCTTCCGTCGTGTCATCGAGATCAATCGATTGTAATCACGGAATTCATCCAATTCCCAGACAAGATCTCGCTTAAAAAAGCGGGCGGCTGCAGGTGCCAATTCGACGTTGACGGCAACCGTCACGAGCAACCGCAATTTGTTTGACGCCCACGGATGGCAATGCCGGACCACGGATGTTTAGTGCTTTCTTCAGCAACCTGGGTCACCAGAGTTGTTGCTCGCGTTCCGGCTGAACAACAACAACTCCGTGGCGATTGGGGTCATGCCGCCGGAAAGACGAAGCCTATTGACCTGCGCTTTTCGAATCGTCGGCAATGCAATACAGCGCATGTTTCCCGCGAAGGAATAGGTCTTTCCCAACAAGTGCCATCGACGCACTAAAGTTCTCGTCCAGCCGATTCCTTCCGAGCAATTTCGGTGCTTCATCGGTGTGGCTGACGATCATCGTCGTGCCGCTGAGATCCGTGACATACACGCGGTTGGCCGCCGCGACGGGTGAGGCGTAGACGTTGTCGATACTCCCCAATCGATATGGGCTGCCGAGAATATCGTCTCCACTCTCGGTACTGACTCGGGACAGGATGCCCTGGTAGTGGCGCAGGAAATACACCGAATTCCCGTACAACAATGGTGAAGGGACGTAAGGCGTCCGCGTGGCTCTCGACCAGGCGACGTTTTTGGAATCGGAAATGTTTCCACGGGCTCCGTCGAGCCGGATGGCCAGCATGGCTCGCGTGTCGTAGCTGCTGGCGGCGAAAACCATGCCGTCTTGCGCCACTGGCGACGCCACGATGTTCTTCGACAACCCGCCACATTCCCAAATTACGTCGCCGTTCTTTAAGTCGTATCCGCGGACTCGATCGCTGCCGCACACGATGACCTGCGGCTGCTGGTTGTGTTCGACCACAATCGGCGTGGCCCAGGACGTGACCTCGTTGCGGGCGATTTTCCATTTTTGTTCGCCGGTCCGCTGATCAAGTACGACCACGAACGACTCGCCTTCATGATCCCAATTGACGATCAGCGAATCACCAAACAGCACCGGCGAACTGCCCTCGCCGTGCCCGTGCTTGGTATTCATGACGCCGAACTGTTTCTCCCAGCGCACTTTGCCGTCGAAGTCGAGACAAAACACGCCTCGCGACCCGAACGATGCGAACACCGACGTGCCGTTCGTGACCGGCGAGTTCGATGCGAGGCTGGCGGTGTAGTGCCCACCTTCATGCGGCAATTCTTTCTTGAGCGTCTTTGACCAGATGATTTCACCGTTGGCTCGGTTGATGGCCAGTATCCGGAATTCATGACGCCGCGTGACTGCCACGTTGTCGTGAGCCCCCGGAGCACCGCTGAATCGCGGCTCGAGTTCGTCGCCGTAAGGGACCGCCGTTGTCAGGAAGATGCGATCTCCCCAGACAATTGGCGTGGAGTGTCCCACACCGGGAATTTCGGTTTTCCAACGAACGTTCTTGGTTTCACTCCACTCGACCGGCGGATCGGCATGCGGTGCCACACCGGTCGCCAGCGGACCGCGCCATGCCGGCCAGTTGTGGGCGAATTCGGCCGGACGCAGTTCGGCTCCATTCAGCGGCGAGTAAAACGGGGTCACAACGACTAAAGACAGCAGGAATTGCAGCAATAACGCGGTCTTCCGGTACATGATTCCCCTTTCGGGCGTCGCAGGTTAGCGGCACTGAACTCCGCTTCACCGAATACTGAGTAAGGCGTAGGCAGGAACAGCGACAGTCCGTGCGTCGATGATGCGGAACTCGTCGATTGTCAAAATCAGTCCCAGCGTCGCCGAGTATTTCTCTTGCGCACAGAAACTTCGAATGCCTTTGAGGTCTCGTTCAACGGGTGCGATCGTCCCATTCGATGGAAAACCGTGGAAAAGAGGCGGCGTGTGCCAATCTGGCGATTT
>JAQBZS010000396.1 GCA_027622115.1 Planctomycetota bacterium
GAATTGCTTGTCCCGAAAGATCACTGCTCCGGAATCGAGATTCGTGATTTCCACGTCATAGCGGGTAGCGTTTACGTCCGTGTTCCAAGTGATTGTCGGCCATGCATTCGCAGTGACTGCTGCCGGGCCATTTAATGTTGGACGAACAGGGGCGACGTCACTGACAGTGAAATTCACGCCCTGGCTCCAACCGCTCGAGACATTATCCGCGTTGAGCGTTCGCACCCACACTCGGAATTCGGTCGGCGACGATACTTCCGGCAGGGTAAATGTCGGAGATGGCACGTTCTGGTCACGCAGGAATTCGGTCCCGGTCGTGATGTTGCGAATCGAAATATCCCAATAGGCAGCATTCGAGTCGCGCGTCCAGGTAATGGTTGGAGTTCGATCACCGATCACCCAGCCGGGGACGGAAACCACGGCGCGTGCCGGCGGGGCGGGGTCGCCAACCACAATGTCGAATCGAGTGCTGTTGCGACCGCCCTTGCCGTCGTTGGCAATGAGCTGCACATCGAGCGTTCCATTTGCGCCGGGAACGCCGGAAAACGTCGCTGTGGACCAATCGAATTGCAACCACGTGGGAAGCGGTTCGCCGGAACCCAAGAAGGCTTGCAACTGGATTTGATCGCGTGCATTGGGATCAACAAATGTGTTCCACGGCACGGTGAATTCGAACGCGGACCCACGAATGTTTCTGCATTCGCCCGGATCGTGAACTGGCGACGATGCGATTTGGTTGGCGGAGTGTGACGCGACATCGCTTGCGCAGTGGATTGGCCGTCCTGGGAATTGTGTTTGGCGTTGCTTCTTTGGTGGCCATGCTGGCCATTGGGGAAGGCAGCAGCCAAGAAGTTCAGCGACAAATCAACCAGCTTGGCGCGACAATAATCATTGACTGGATTGATACACCAAGCGGCGAGTGCGTTGGGAGAAACGCTGCCTTCAGCGATCCGAGTCTTTGAGCAAGAGATTCCCACGAAATGGTTGATAAGTGCTTGCACGGGATTGGTCGTGTTGATCGTCGGCCTGCGTTCGATTGGCAGGCGATTTACACGGCTGGGTTGGAAGCTTGCACGATTGGTGGAATTAGCGGACCGTGTTTGTCTTGCAGGAAGACATTGCGGTCGTAGTTCTGGTTTGCCGGTGATGCCTCTCGGAGCACCGATCCAAGACTCGAACGGCAATCCTATTGGTGCCCGGCTCTCACTCGCCCCAATACAAGATCGAGAATCGACGCGTTACGTCAATCGCAACCGCTCGCGGGCGAAGTGGATGCCGCTGACCAACGCGTCCACGTCGACCGTGGTGTTGTACATCGCGAAGCTGGCTCGCGTGGTGGCAGGGATGCCCAGCCAGTCGTGCAGCGGCATCGTGCAATGGTGGCCATGTCGCACGAACACTCCCTTGCGACTGAGCAGTTGAGCCAAGTCTTCGGCCGCGACTTGGTCGATCGTGAAGCTGACAATCGGCCCCTTTTGAACTGGTCCCGGCCCGTGGATTCGCATTCCGGGGATCTTCTCGAGCTGCTCGTGAGCGTAGCGGAGCAGTTGCTGTTCATGGTCGTGGATCGCTGTCAGTCCGATGGAGTTGACGTAATCGATGGCCGTTCCCAAACCGATTGTTTGCGTGATCGCGGGTGTGCCAGCTTCGAATTTTGCCGGAGGATCGGCCCACGTCGACTGTGATTTCGAAACGGTATTGATCATGTGCCCGCCGCAAAAGACGGGGTCCATGGCGTCGAGCAATTCGCGCCGACCGTACAGCACGCCGATGCCGCTGGGTCCGAACAGTTTGTGCCCGGAGAACGCCAAGAAGTCGATGCCATCGGCGACCACGTTGACGAGTGCATGCGGGACGGATTGAGCGGCATCCACGAGAACCAACGCTCCGACGTCTCTTGCCAGCGAGCAAATGGTTTCGATGGGATTGATCACGCCCGTCACGTTCGACATGCCGCACACCGCGACCAGCTTGGTGCGTTTCGTGATGACGTCGGCAGCTTTCTCGATGTCCAAGCGTCCGTCGTCGGTCAGCGGAATGAACTCGATCTGGGCTCCAGTTTGCTCGGCGATGAACTGCCACGGGACGAAGTTTGCGTGATGTTCCATTTCGTTGATGACGATCACATCGCCCGGCGACAAGTACTTTCGTCCCCAACCCTGAGCCACCAGATTGATGGACATCGTGGTGCCGGACGTGAACACGATTTCGTCAGCGGATTCCGCGGCGATGAACGCCCGGACCTTGTCACGCACCTCGTCAAGTTCCTCGCTGATGCGGGCTCCGAATTGATGCACGCCGCGGTAGGCGTTGGCGTAGTACTGCTCGTTGACGTCGCGTTCCTTGTCGATCACGCATTGTGGCTTTTGTGAGGACGCTCCACTGTCCAAATATGTGAGCGGAACTCCCTTGGGTAGGAGCCGGCTGAAGATTGGAAAGTCGCTGCGGATCGCGTTGACATCGAAAGCACGTTGAGTCATCGGTGAGAAGCCTGTGCGGCGAAAGTTTGGATTGGTGGGGAAATGTAGCCACCGTCGCCAGACGGTGGGTTCGTAGATGCTATCTGAAAAGGGGTCTGACCCTTTGGAGGCGTCGCTAAAAACCGACGAAAACGTGACGCCGGAGAGGGTCTGACCCCTTTTTCAGACGGTCGCCAGCATTGAACGCGGCGAGCATATTTTAATTGCAAAACGCTGGCTCAATGTCGCAAGACCAAGTCAATCGGCTGGTTCCACCGGCAACACGATGCGAACAATGACTTCGCGTCGCGTCGGTGAAATGACTTCGTTGTTGAGCCGAATTTCAGTCGGCTCCAAGGCCATCTGACCGAATAGGACTGCTCGATCGAGTTTGGCCAATTCGCTGAGGTCCAGGTCGCGAAAGTCATTGCTGTCCAGGCTCGTGTAGCTGCGTCCTCCGGCAGCGGCATGGAACGAAATCATGCGAATGATCGACAGCACGTCGGAATTGAGCAGGCTGTATTTGCCCTTCACGTTTCGAAGTTTCATTTCCGACTCTTTCTTGGCGTTGTTGTCCACGGTTCGTGTCGCCGTCAAGAAATCTTCCAGATGCCGACTCGTAATGCCGTCGTCACTCGGAGACCAGGGCTGGAAACTTCGGATCTGCTTGTTGAGTTGGATTGGATAATAGACTTGCCCTTTGTAGGCGATGATCCATCGTGTGATCGGTTGCGGAAACTGATGCGTGATCGTACCCGACAAACGGTCGCGACCGACCTGCTTCAAGTTGGACTGGATCGGTAGGTCCACTTCGACGTTTCCGCGAGCCAACACGCTGGCGGTGGACCACAGCGGCACCGCCAGGTTCTCAATCTTCTGGGCACCATAACGGTAAATGGACTCCCCGAACTGAATTCCGGACGGTCGATACATACCGCCGAAGTTTCGCTCGGGCACGCCGTGAATGTTGACGTTCATCGCTGCCGACTGGACGCCGTCCCGACCGGCAATGCGGCTGGTCAGTTCAATGTCGTAGCGTGACGCAACGGGACTATAGATCGAAGCCGTCGACTGAATTCGGCAGCGTCGACTGGTGACGTCGTAGTCCACAATGTCGAACACGTTGACCTGAATGCGATCGCCGTTTGTGGTGCGGGCGATGTAGACGGTGGCAACGGTGGCGGCGGCGATCAGCAGGGGTGCGGTGATCCACGTCAGTTGCGGCCGTTTCAGCAATTTGGCGACCAGCAAATAGTCCAACGGCCCGACGACAACGGCATAAAACAGCATCAGCGAAATCACGGTCCAGGTCGTCAGGCGTTCGACTTCCTCGAACGTTTCGCGAGACGCTTTCATTTGCGTCGAGAGATCCGAAATGCCGGATTGCGTGAGTCGGCTTGAGCCGCCAGCCGCATTCTCCGATTCGGGATTCGCTTCGCCGATGATCAATTGCCGCAAAACTCGCGGAAGTCGGTTCCACGTCGCGATGGGGGGCTTGTCGATCGACACCGCGAAGAATGTGATGCGCCCGAAACCGTACGGAGCGCGATAGACCAATGGATCGCCGAATTGCAGCGCGATCGCTTCGCCCACCGAGGGTGCGGTCTGGATCAACGACACCGTTCCTCGAAATGCGATCTGCGAACTTTGTCCCGCGAAGTTTTCGAGACCATCCAGCGAACGCAGTTGAATCGGTTCGCGGCGAACAATCGGAATCGGATGTTGCCAGTCGGCGGCGGGTTGTTGTTCCGGCTTCAAGGGACCGGAAACCCATTCGAACAACGAGCTGCCGATGTAATCTTCGACGGCGTCGCCGACGGAAAGCAGCACGTGGCCTCCTAGGTGGACCCACTCCTTCAACGCAGCAATTCGCTGGGCATCGATGGCGTAGTGTCCCGCGATAACGACGACATCCGCGCCGGCCAAATCTTCCGATTGATTCGGCAAGTCGTGGGACTCCAACGACACGACCGTGAATTCTTCGCCCAAACTCATTTCGCCCGTCGCGTCGGAAGCCAACCCGTTGACCTTGGCGAAGTTGCCGATCGTCAATACGACAAACTGCGATTGCTCCAACACGCGCACCCGATTGTCGGACTTCGCCGCGTCGGACGCGTCAACGGCTGCGATTTCAGAGCCGTCGTCGCCAACAAGCCTGACTCGGACTTTGCTGTCGAGGCGTCCAGAAAGAAACCTCGCACGCAGGATGTTGGGACCAACTTGCAGGTCGACGGTGGGAGCGGGGAATTGGGCTCGGTTTCCGTCGCTGTCGTGAGCTTCAACGACGACGCGAATCCGCTGTGGTGATTCGGTTGTGACGCCCACTTCGAGCGGCGTCCAGCGACCGACTTTGAACGTCCCTCGAAACCCGACATTCACCCAATCCAGCTTGGTCTCGCCACCAACTGCCACCGACATCGTGGGGACGACCGCCAGCACCAGCAGCGGCTGAATGATCGAAAACTTCATGCGTCAGATAGCCTTCCGGGCCAACAACTCGACGGTGTCGCGGTCAGGGATCTCACGCCACGGCGGCGTGTCCAAGTACAACGTACGTCATACCAAACAGCACCGTTGACTGAAACGAATGTCGGAGACCGGCGAAATCGCTTGCCGTGCGAGCGATCTTCGAGGCTGGCGGGCTGCAGGCTTTCGAGTAGCCCCAAGTTTGTGGCAGCGTTACGATCTCGCCGCCGCACAGGCGCTGTGCATCCGATGAAAAAACGCGTGTCGACGACATCACATTCCGACCGAGCTGAGGGAGAAACTCATGGGTGGCTGGACCGGCAAACTGCTTCGCGTTGATCTGACCGCGGGCACGACGATCGTCGAGGATATTCCGGAGCAGTGGCTCAAGGATTACATCGGCGGACGAGGTCTGGCGGACCGCTATCTCTACGAAGAAATGGATCCCACCGTTGACGCATTGTCACCCGAGAATCGACTCATCTTCGCCACGGGACCGCTCACGGGAACTCCGGCACCCTGTGGTGCTCGCTACATGGTGGTCACGAAGGGAGCCTTGACCAACGCCATCACCACGTCGAATTCGGGCGGCCACTGGGGCCCGGAACTCAAGTTCGCCGGTTATGACTTGATCATTTTCGAGGGCGCATCCCCCAAACCGGTGTTCCTTTTCATCTACGACGATCACGTGGAATTGAAGGATGCCAGTGCCTATTGGGGCAAAGGTGTGTTTGAAACAGAAGACGGCATCCGCACGGAACTCGGTTTGCCGAATCTGCGTGTTTCCTGCATCGGCCCGGCTGGCGAAAACCTGGTGAAGTTCGCGTGCATCATGAACGACAAGCACCGGGCCGCCGGTCGCAGCGGTGTCGGCGCGGTCATGGGCTCGAAGAATCTCAAGGCGATCGCCGTCCGCGGCACGGGTGGTGTCGCGGTTTCCGACCCACAAGCTTTCATGAAAGCCGTTTGGGAGATGCGAGAAGGCATGAAAGACCACCCCGGCTGGGAAGGTCTTTCCACACTCGGCACCGCCGCCACCATCGACATGACCAACGAATTTGGTGCCTTGCCGACACGAAACTTCCAAGAGGGCCAATTCGAACTTGCCGAGAACTTGAACGGCAATTCGATCAAAGACACCCGCATGCTGACGAACAAGGCCTGCTTCGCCTGCACGATCGCCTGCGGTCGAGTTTGTCGACTCGGGGATTCATCCGACAAGTACATGGTGAATATGCATCCGAGGAACTGGAAGATCGCCGGCGAAGGCCCCGAATATGAAGCCGCGTGGGCGTTGGGTGCGGATACCGGTGTGGGTGATCTGGATGCGGTGCTAAAAGCCAACTGGCTGTGCAACGACCTGGGCATGGACCCGATTTCGATGGGCTCCACACTGGCTGCGGCCATGGAGCTGTATCAGACCAACGTGGTTGGAGATAACGACGTCGAAATGCCGTTGACGTTTGGTTCGGCCGAGGCGCTGGTTCGCATGACGGAAGCGACCGCGTATCGCGAGGGATTCGGCAACGAACTTGCGGAAGGCTCGAAGCGGATGGGCGAGAAATTCAAGAACCCACACGTCTTCATGGGCAGCAAGAGCCAGGAATTCCCCGCCTACGATCCTCGCGGCTTCCAAGGCATGGGCGTCGCGTATGCCACCTGCAATCGCGGAGCCTGTCACTTGCGAGCGTGGACTCCAGCCCTGGAAAGCAGCGGCGAATCCGACCCACACACGACGGTCGGCAAGAGCGAGTGGGTCGTCCACGAACAGAATCGCACGACCGCGCACGACAACACGGGACTGTGTCTCTTCGTCGGCTTTGCCGGAGGGGGTCTGGAAACGTTCGTGCCGATCACCGCCGCCGCAACGGGCGTGCCTT
>JAQBZS010000397.1 GCA_027622115.1 Planctomycetota bacterium
GATCGAGATAGTGCTTGTTGGTGTCGATGCCGAGGTGCTGGTAAATCGTGGCCAACACGTCTTGCGGGTCCTTGGGGTTGTCGAGCGGAAACGCGCCTTTGCAATCCGACGAACCCACGACTCGCCCACCTTGCACCGGACCACCGGCAATCGCCGCGCTGAACACGTTGGGATAATGGTCGCGACCGTTTTCCTTGTTCACTCGCGGAGTCCGCCCGAATTCTCCCCAGGCCACCACCAGCGTGGTTTCCAGCAACCCACGTTGGTCGAGGTCTTCGATCAACGCGGAATAGCATTGGTCCCAACGAGGCAGGAATCCATTCTTCATTGAGTCCACACCTTGAACGTGGGTGTCCCACCAGCGGCAGTCGACCGTCACCAGTCGGACACCGGATTCGACCAAACGTCGCCCCAGCAGGACGCGTTGGCAGAACGCGTTGGCGCTGCAACGACGGGGATCCATCGGATCGTACTTGGGAATAAAGCCGTAACGATCTCGCACACTGCTGCGTTCCGCATCCAGGTCGAACGCCTTGCGAGCCCGGTCCGAACTCAAGATTCCGTACGCTTGCTGGTGGAACTCGCTGACGGCATCCATTTGGCCCGACGTGTCCAAATCGCTCCGCATCTGGTCGAAGCCTTTCAGCAACGTCTTACGATTGCCGAATCGACTGTCGCTGATCCCTTCGACCAACGAGAAATTCTCCAGCTTGAACGGGCCGTCATTCGCGGGGTCGGCCAGTGTTTCGAACGGTTTGTGGGCCACGCCCAAGTACGCCGAGTCCGTACCCGGCAATTGTTTGGGAATGACCACGTAAGGCGGCAATTCCGGCGTCAAATGCCCCAACTGTTCCGAAACGATCGAACCGCAACTCGGGTGAATATTCACACTCGGATCTTGTCCGGGATCGTGACCGGTGAACAAGATCTGGTCGCCCGCCGAGTGCCCGGCATTCTTATGGTGCAGGCTGCGGACGATCGACCACTTGTCCATCACCTTGGCACATTTCGGCAGCAGATCCACGATTTCGATGCCGGGCACGGCAGTTTGCGTGGCACCAAACGCGCCGCGGAATTCCTCGGGAGCCTCCATCTTCGGATCCCAAGTTTCGTGCTGCGACGGGCCACCGCGCATCCACAGGATCAGCACGGAGTTTTCCGATTTTGCGGACGGTCCAGCTTGAGCTTCATGTTTCAAAAGATCGGCCAGAGTCAGGCCGGAAACCCCCAAACCGCCCGCCTTCAAGAAGCCGCGGCGAGTCATCCCCAGTTGTTGCTGAAACTCCGGACAACCTATTGAGGCCTTGGATTGGGCCATGTCGCATTCTCCGTGGACGATTTGCAGTCTTGGTGCAGTGGTTATCGACAGGATGTGTCGCGTTCAACAATACATCAGCATTCACGAATATGTCCACACCGCAGAATGTTCTGAACAGGCGACGAGACGCGTCTACGCTCGCAGTGAAGCCGCTTGACGCGATAAATTCGAACTCAGTTGTTCGCGAAAGTTCGAATTCGTCACTCTTCGGGGGTCGGGTTTACGGGATTTCAGATTTGGCGGGTGTTGGACTTTGGTTTCATCAAGAACGCTACTCCGCCAAATCTGAAAGTCGTAAGCCTGATCCCCAAGTCCTCAGTTTCCTCATTCTCTTAAGGCAATACCGCAAAGGCGTCGTCCCAGACTCTGACCAGCTTCACAAGGGAGAAATCACCACGTCCCATTTGGGCAAAGTCTCGTTTCGAACCAAGCGTTCGGAGAGTTGAAGGAAGGCTTTCTTAGCGATCGTCACGCCCGTCGAAAACACTTTGTCCAACATGCGCACGACCGGTGAAATCCCCTTCCAGGTCATGGATTTCGCCCAACCCACAACTGTTTCACGATCCGTCAGCAGCGTCGCGTTCCAGTGCTGTTCCAAGATGCCCCACATCCGCTTGTGCCGGAGCGATTGGGGACAATCGCTCGACAGCTTCGCGGACGTGATGAGCCATCCGAGGGGGCCGTCGGGACCGCCGATCGGAATTGCGGTGTGAGGAAAACATCTCGATTGCGTCTCCGAGTGTTTGGAAATCACTTTGGGCCGATTTCGACCGTTAAAACGAGTGAAACTGGCCAACCCTCAAAAGACGATTTGATTTTTTCGGTCCGAGGGGCGTGGTGGTCGCGATCAGGGATTGGCTTGGTTAGCATGGCTCGCTTGACCCCTTGAGATTGAATTCAAGGGCTTCGACTTTCGCGGACATGTTGTTTTTCCATGTCGTTTATCATTGTCTGAATTGCTGAGACAGTAGGTGGGACTATCGAATGAGTGACACGAGTCATGATGCCATCCAGAGGCTCAATAAAGCTTATGGAGAACTTCGCGAGCAAATCTCGAAGGTGATTGTGGGGCAAGACGACGTCATTGAGCAGCTCTTGATCGTGCTGTTCAGTCGCGGCCATGCCTTGCTGGAAGGCGTGCCTGGATTGGCGAAGACGTTGCTGATCAGCACGTTGGCTCGCTGCTTGTCGATGGACTTCGCTCGCGTGCAGTTCACTCCGGACTTGATGCCGGCGGATATCACGGGAACCGACGTGTTGCAGGAGAACCGCGACACGGGACAACGCGAATTCCACTTCATCCAGGGACCGCTATTCCACAACGTGATCCTGGCGGACGAAATCAACCGTACGCCCCCGAAAACGCAGGCCGCGCTGTTGGAAGCCATGCAGGAGCGGCAGGTCACGATCGGTCAGCAACGACACCCACTCAGCGACCCGTTCTTCGTGCTGGCCACTCAGAACCCGATCGAACAGGAAGGCACGTATCCGCTGCCGGAAGCCCAGCAAGACCGCTTCATGTTCAAGGTCTTTGTGGACTATCCAAGCTTCGTGGAAGAAAAGCAGATCGCCAAGCAGACCACCACGATTCAAAAAGACGACGTTCAAGCGGTGCTGACCGGTGAAGAAATCATCGCACTGCAAAACGTCGTGCGTCAGGTACCCATCACGGATCACGTTGTCGATTACGCGTTGGCGCTGGTGCGGCAGACGCGAGTCAACGAACCCGGCGCGCCGGACTACATCAAGAATTGGCTGAGTTGGGGTGCGGGTCCGCGAGCCGTGCAGTTCTTGTTGCTGGGCGGAAAGGCTCGGGCGCTGCTGAACGGACGCAATCATGTGTCCACGGAAGACATCGCCGCGTTGGCACATCCCGTCTTGCGGCATCGCGTCGTGACCAACTTTGCGGCGGAGAGTGAGGGCATTACGTCCGACCGCGTGATCGACAAGCTTGTCCAAGAGACCCCGTCCAAAGAAGGCGAACTGACCAGTGACCCAAGACTACAGAAGATTTTTGCGGCCTGAGGAACTGTCGCGAATCGATCGACTGGAAATTCGGGCACGGCACATCGTCGAGGGGTTTCTGTCGGGCATGCACCGCAGCCCCTATTTCGGTCAGTCGGTCGAATTTGTGCAGCATCGCGAGTACGCGCAGGGCGACGACATCCGCCGGATCGACTGGAAAGTCTGGTCCAAAACGGACAAGTACTACATCAAGCAGTACGAAGAAGAAACCAATCTTCGCACCACGCTGGTTGTGGACGTCAGCGAGTCGATGCAGTTCGGTTCCGGGGCGATGAGCAAGTACGAGTACGGATGCACGGTCGCTGCCGCGTTGACGCACTTGCTGCTACGGCAGCAGGACGCAGTCGGCATGGTGGCGTTTGACGACGCCGTGCGATCGACGGTGCCGTGTCGCAGCAAGAAGAACCACATCCACAGCATTTTGCAGGGTCTGGCCGCGGAAGCGCCTCGCGAAAAAACCGACATCAACGTCATTCTGCAACACGTGGCCGAACAACAGTCTCGACGCGGGATGATCGTCTTGATTTCGGACCTTTTCGCACCGCGCGAAGGCTTGTTCAAGGGACTCAAGATGCTGCGGCATCGCGGACATGACGTGATGATCATGCACATCATGGACGACGAAGAGTTGGACTTTAACTACGCCGGCACAACGCGATTCATCGGCATGGAAGAGATGGGCGATTTGGTCTGCAACCCCAAGGCGCTCCGTCAGGGCTACATCGACGCAGTGACTGCGTTTCAGGACGAAATCCGGCTGCACTGCGCTCGCACCGTGGTGGATTATCAAACGATTCGAACCAGCGAGCATCTCGACGCAGCGTTGTCGCAATACCTGAATCATCGCATCGGCATGCGGCAAAGCGTGAGGAACTAGACCAAGGATGACGGTGGAAGGATGAAGGATGAGTCACGTTCATCCTTCATCCTTCAGCCTTCATCCTTCCACAACCTTCATCCTTCAGACTTCAAATCATGGGTTGGCTGACATCACTGACTTCGTTCTTCGTAAACCCGGCGATGGTTTTGCCTGGGGTTGCGCTCGCGTCGGCTCCCGTGATCATTCATCTCATCAATCGCATGCGATATCGCAAGATTCGATTCGCAGCGATGGAGTTTTTGTTCGCCAGCCAAAAGCGGAACCGCCGACGGCTGCTGCTCGAACAATTGCTGCTGTTGTTGATGCGGATTCTGCTCGTGCTGTTGATCATGTTCTTGCTGGCACGATTGGTATTGGATCCGGAGAAGATGTCGCTGTTTCGTGGTGCCAAGACGCATCACGTGGTCCTGCTGGATGACAGCGGCTCGATGCGCGAGCAAATTGGCGAGACGTCCGCGTTCCTCGCGTCGGTCGAGATCGTGCAGAAATTGGTCAGTGAAGGTCGGCAGCGCCCGGATTCTCAGAAATTGACGCTGATCCTGCTGTCGAATCCCACCGCTCCGCTCGTCAATCAAGAAAACATCAACGACGAATTGGAAACCCGGCTGGAGACTCGCCTGGAAAACCTGGTGTGTACTCATCAACACTTTGATCTCACGAACGGCCTGCAAGTTGCGGCGGATTTGCTGGCCAACGACACGGAATCCATCAAGCACTTGCACGTGATCTCGGATTTCCGCCGCCGGGATTGGTCGGATGAAGACGCGATCTCGAAACGTGTCGCCGCATTGGGTGCGGACGATGTCACCGTGAATCTGGTGAAGGTGGTGCCGAAACAAAACAACAACATCGCCATTACCACGCTCGACGGCAGCTTGCGAGTGGCGGCGGCGAGTGTTCCGATCACGTTTCGAGTCGGCGTGACGAATTACGGTGAAACGACGATCGCCAAGCTGTCCGTGAGCGTGTTCGCGGATGGGACTCAAATCTCGAAGAGCGTCGAGTTGTCCGAGATCGAGCCGGGGCAGGAAGAGATCGGCGAATTGGAAGTGTCGTTCAATACTCCCGGTCGGCATTCGATCAAGGTCAGTACCGACGTGGACACGCTTTCGCAGGACAACGAACGCTACTTGGTGTTCGATTTGCCGTCCGAGTTGCCGGTCTTGGTGGTCGATGGAGCCGGCGGGTCGGATGCGTCTCGGAATCTGGTGGATGCCCTGGAAGCGGGTGACTGCGCGTACAAGCCCGAGACTCAAGACCCCACGTTTTTGCGAAAGTTTCCGCTCGACAAATTTCGCACGGTTTACATGCTCAACGTGGGAATTCTTCAGCCCGATGCGGTTGATCGCTTGCAGGAATACGTCGCGGGCGGAGGCGGGCTGGTGTGGTTCATGGGCGACCGAATCGAAGACAACTACTACGTCGCGGAACTGTATAAGATCCAACAGCGGTTCGGTGATCGGATCGGTCTGTTTCCGGCACCATTGGGCGAGACGGCGGTGGAATTGAGTCGGCCGGAATTCACCAATCCCGGAGCCGACTTGGCATTCGAACCGATCTCGATCTTCGCCAAATTCAAAGAGTACTTCCGCAGTTCGTACTTCAACGTGATTCGCATCAAGAAGTATTACCCGCTGCGTGCGGATTGGTCGGAAGACGACAAAGTGCGCAAGGATGGCGTGCAGACGATTGCTCGACTGCGAAACAACAAGCCGTTGTGTTTGGTGCATGAATTCGGCGAAGGGACGATTGTCACGTTTTTGACCGGCGCCGACGACGAGTGGAATAACTGGACAGGCGATCCGGCCGGGCTGAGTTTTCTGGCCACGATCCACGACATGCAGAAACAGATTTCGTCGCGAGTCGGCGTGTCTCGACAGCGAATGGTCGGCGAACCGATTCACGCTGAGATCGACCTGACGAAGTATTCGAAGACCGTCGAAATCGTGGCTCCCGGCGCGCCGCCCGTGGCGCTGGAAGCGGGACCGAAGGACGCCGACTCGACGGACTTGGTGGATGCCGGCAGCATGGATGCGAAGACGAGCGACGATACAAGTAAAACGGATTCGGCCAAAACGGATTCCGACTCGGATTCCGCACCGAAAACGGCGAAGTCGAATGTGTACTTCGCGAATTATGCCGACACCGATTTCCCCGGTGTGTATTCGATCAAGCTGACGACGTTGGACCGCGAGACGGAAGAGACGACGTTCGCGTTCAACGTGCCGCCGGAAGAAAGCGAACTCAAGCTGGCCGATACGGACGACATTCGCAAAGTGCTCGGGGACGAGGCGACGGTTCAGATTCAGGAGCCGGGCAACTTCAGTTGGTTGGAGGGCAAGGAAGCCGATCAAGAGATTCGCCACTTCCTGTTGGCCTGTTTGATGTTCTTCCTGCTGGCCGAACAATTGTTGGCTTACAAACTCAGTTATCACCCAAAATCGTCAGGTACTGATACATGAGCGGTTTTGCGGCTCAATGTGGATTGCTATTGGCTCAGGCCGATTCCGTGTCTCAGAGTTCGATCCCGCAATGGCAATGGGATTGGCCTGAGTCGCCGGTCGGTCAATTG
>JAQBZS010000001.1 GCA_027622115.1 Planctomycetota bacterium
CGCGGAGCTTGTTCCGGCCTACTTTTTTCGGAATTGATTCTTGCACGCGGGCCTACTCTTAGGCCTCGATCAAGCCGACGCGAATTGCGAGTCGACACAGGTGGACGCGGTTTACGCGGTTCTTCATGCCGAGCCGCTGGCGAATGCTGCGCAAGTGGTTTTCCACGGATTTCGGCGCGACCCCCAACAAGCGGGCGACGTCCTTGATGTCATGTCCCGACGCAACACAGGCCAGGACTTCGCGTTGGCGAGGAGTTAGCGAAGCCAATAGCTTCCGTTCATGGCAGTCGCGATCCAATGTCGGAGCACTCATCGCAGAATCGGCGGGGGCGTCCACGCAGCGGTAGTGCGAGTTCATGCGGCGGAACAACGATCGCACCACCGGTGGCGGTACACGCGGAAGCAAGACTAGGTCCGAACGGTGTTCGGGTAGGAGGTCCAGGAAGCTCGTGGCCGAAAACATTCGACATCGCATGTCGTCAAGGCCGAAGCGGTGACTGACAGCCATGGGAACTCGGTCGAGGGCGGGCTCCGATGAAATCAAACCGATGTTCAATCCCATTTCATTCATCCTTGAAATGCACTGGTCTTGGAATGCCCGCTTTGCCGATCTTCCGTCCCAATTAAGCAATCCACGCCGCGCGGCAAGTGTGTTCGCCGCCGACACGATGTTTTCCATCGGTATCGACTTATCGGTCATTCACGATCTTTCAGCCCACATTACTCGCCTAATCCGCAGACTTTGATTGACAGGAATAATTCGCATACGGGTAAGTGCATCTGCCGAAAAGGCATGCTCGGCGGGGGACGGCTCGAAAACCATCGGCAAATTCAGCCGATCGTCCTTCAGAATCATCAAATCATCCGACGCAATTCGAACAGCGCACGACAAAGCCCGAAAGGCCAACGGCCCTCCGGGCTTGTTTGATTCTTGGCGAATTGTCGCTGCGAGAATTATTCTCCACGCGCCATCACGCCAAGTATGAAAGCGAACTTGGAACCTAGGCGAGTTCCGGAATCGGGTGACCGTCTTCGATCATGTAGACCGGTCGACCGCCCTGATTGATAAATTGCGTCTTCTGGTCGATTCCCAAGACATCAAAGACCGTGGCCATCAAGTCTTGCGGCTTGATCGTTTTGCTGGCCGGTCGATAGGCCTTGGCATCGGACTCACCAACCGTTTGGCCCATTTTCAGGCCGCCACCGGCCAGAGCCAATGTGCAGAGCGGACCCCAGTGGTCACGGCCGGCATTGCGATTGATCTTCGGCGTGCGACCGAATTCACCGGTTACCACCAGCAAGATGTTCTGGTCCAGGCCACGTTGATAAATGTCTTCGACAAATGCCGAGACAGCTTGGTCAACCACCGGCCCGCGACTGTTCATCGCCTTTTCGATCTGACCGTGCATGTCCCACCCGCCATAGTTGAGCGTGACAAAGCCACAACCGGCTTCGCACAACCGACGCGCGGTCAACATCTGACTTCCCAGTCCGCTGCCGTATCGTGCAACAACTCGGGGATCTTCCTGCGATAAGTCGAATGCCTTAGGTGCCTGACCCAGCACCAGATTGAAGGCCTGCTTTTCGAATGCATCCAGGCCGTCCATCAAGCCGGAGGCATCGGAAGCCCGCTTGAAGCGATCGAAATCATTCAGCAAGGAACGACGATCACCAATGCGTTCGACTTCGGTTCGCAGCGTCATGTTCTGCTTGGCTTCGGCGTTCGAGCCAAACGGTGCAAAGGCTTTGCCGAGAAACGCCGGGCCATCACTGCTGATGCTGCCCAATCGCACATACGTCGGCATCCCGGTGACTTGATTGTTGGCACCGCGAATTCTTGAGGCAATCGAACCAATGGACGGGCGAGTCGGTAGGCCGCCGTTGTCGAGGTTGCGATTACTGTAGCCCGTCATGACGTAGTGCGTGCCGCTGCCATGACCACTGTCGTTATGGGCAAACGATCGGACAAACGCCATCTTGTCGGCGACTTTCGCCATGCCTTGGAAATTGCCACCGAGCGACACGCCTGGGAGCACGGTCTTGGCTTCACCAGTGACGCTGCGGTATTCGACCGGAGCCGACATCTTGGGATCAAATGTCTCGACGTGTGTCGGTCCACCACTCAGCCACAGCCACACAACCGACGTATTCTTCGTGGGCAATCCACTTTTCGCAGCTTGTTCACGAGCCGCCAGCAAACCGGGGAGCCCGAGCGATCCGACACCCAATCCGCCGATCTTCAGAAAGTCGCGGCGTGTTTTTCCATCGCAATCCCGAGCACGTCGTTGAGCTTTGAGCGTCAGCATGGTTGTTCTCCAGGAATGTCGGGCGGCGTAATTCGTTTGTTCCACCCGGCGAAACGAGATGCCACAAACCGTCAACGCGAAGAGGTCACGTCCTGTGTCCAGGGCGTTGAACCATCGAGTTACGGCACCTAAGTCCAATGACCGTCAGATTATGCGTCGATCCATCAGTCGTCAATGCAAAATATAAAAAACCGCTTATGCGATCTGGTTTCTCGCAGTGGAGGGACCACTTTTAACGGCTACCCAGAACAAGATACGGCTGGAGCGGCAGTTCTTTCCCTTTCACTCGAACGGGATCCAGAGCCATGCACTCAATCGAATCCTGCACCATCTCGTACGTTTTGGGGCCAATCACGACTTGATGCGGCAAAGCGACCGACGATTCCAGTCGGCTGGCGACGTTGACCGTGTCGCCGATGACCGTGTAATCGCGGCGTTGAAGCGAACCAATGTCGCCTGCCACCGCCGGGCCGGAATTGACTCCGACTCGCATGCGAATCTTGTACGTTCCGAACAACTCAAAGTTGTACTTGTCCAGTGCCTCTTGCATCTGAAGTGCGGCGCGGACGGCGCGAATCGCATGGTCGGCCTGAGTCAGCGGCGCTCCGAAGATTGCCATGATTGCGTCGCCGATGAATTTGTCGACGGTGCCGCCCTCGTCGAAAATCGCCTGCGTCAGTCGTTCGAAGATGCCGTTCAAGAACGTGGCGACTTCCGTGGCGGTCATCTTTTCGGACATGGCGGTGAAGCCGGACAGGTCGGCGAACAGGATGCTGATCTCGCGCTCTTCCGGTTCAATCTTGCCCGATCCGGCAAAACTCAGGATGCGTTCCACCACCGCCGGCGAGCTATACCGCGACAAGCGTTCTCGGTCCCGTTCCTCCTTTTGAAGTCGCTCACGGAGCAAGATCTGCTCCAACCCCACGGCGGTGAACAATGCCATCGCCGCCAGGATTTCGAGTTCGCTTTCCGTAAAGCAAGAGTCCTCTTCCAGCGTGTCGAGATACAGCAATCCGGTGACGTTCCCGTTGCGATAGAGCGGCGCGCACATCGCTGAACGGACCTGCTGTTCCTGCAAACTGGCGGCGTGGGCGTAATTGTCTCGCCGAGCGTCTTTAACCAATACACAATTCTTGCCGTCGACGGCTTCTCCAGTCACCGTTTGACTCAGCCTGATTTCATCGCCGGGATAGACCGATCGGGTGGATTTCAGGTCGATGCGTTTCGATGCTGCGTCGTAGAGACCAACGGCACCGCGTTCGCAGCGGAACGTGGAGAACAACAGTTCCAGAATGCTGTCGAGCATTTCGTCCAGCCCTTGAGCGGTGAGCAGCATTTCGCCGGCTCGATTGAATGCCCGAATGAGCGACGATTGCCGGTCCACGGCGGATACCTGCGGCGTGTGGTCCGCCATGTCGTCAAGCTCGACGATTTCGTCGCTGACGATCATCGACTGAGCGTAGTCGTGAATGTTGATCGAATTCACGATGCTGACATCGCCCGGCTGAGTCGACTCGATCGCCGTCACGTTTCCCGATTCGACCAGATGGACTCGCACGTCGAACGTGCCGAGTTTGACAACGTCGTTGTGAGTCAAACGCGCAGTCGTCACTCGCTGATCGTTGACCAGGGTGCCGTATCGGCTGTTCAAGTCCGTGATCGTCCAGCCGTCGGCGTCCGAGTGCAATTGGGAGTGACGTCCCGAAATGCCCATTCCGCCGGGGGAAACGACATCGCATTCCGGGGCGCGACCGATCACCACGATTCCCGATTCGAATTCGCGGGAACACGATCGACCATCGACGAAGTATGTCAACCGAATGACGGGCATGGTTGGCGGCCCTTTGATTAGTGGTGAGATTGCGATGGATGGAATGAGGCCCTCTGCTGGAAGTCCGAGTTTTCAACACCCTACCCCGGACGAGCCGGAACCCAAAAGGGCGAACACGCCCCAACTCGGGCAATTGATCGGACTGATCTGCCCAATTTCTGAGGCACCTTGAAGCGACAAGTGCGCGGTTCCGGGACGCTGTTTATACAGTCCAATGGGCCAAAAGGTGATCAACGCCCCGGTCTGCCGGTCGTGGTGCCCAACTCACCCGCCCCCGAAAACAGAACCGACTTATTTGAAATTCCCCCAAATCTGTTGACTCATTCTGGTCCAATCGGATACGTCCCAACCATCGGCGTTCGGAATCCTTTCTCCGTGAGTGAAACAATGTTGAGAACCGCAACATCCCTGATAACCATCGCATGCGTGTTCGCGCATGCGTTGTTGGGATGTTGCATTCACCACGCACATGCATGCGGATCGGATGAGCTTTGTTCGAACCAGTGCCGCGTGAGATTGGCTCAAAAGGTCGATTCTCACGAAGCGCGCGAGTCCGCTGAAGCGAATCATGGTTGCTGCGATGGGTCGCATGGCGCAGCACCGTTGTCGGCGTCGCCTGGAGGCCCTCAAGAAAGTGCCCCCGAGCCATCGCATGGCTGCTGCGACGAAGAGTCCTGCCAATGGACCAACATGCAGACTCAGGTCGAAGTGCCGTCCAGTTGCAGTTCGGTCGCCACGTTCAACCGCTGCGATCCGAGTTCCTTGCTCGTAACACGACAGCGTGATTGTCTTCGTCGATGGAGCATGGCTCTCGACAGGCTCTCCTCATCTCTGCGCGTGCATGCGCTCGATCAGGTCTGGCAGCTTTAGGCGCCTCGGATCGGCAACGCGACGGCGGCTTAGCCTGGCGGCACCGGCATTGATCGCAGTTTCGCCCATTCTGCCCAATGACGTACGTCCCATTTGCCCCATAAGCCGCATCACTCATGGGACTTATGCGACGGATGGGACTGATGTTGATCCCCTCTGGAGCTTGGACGTCAGGTTTGTCGGTCAACCCGAGGGCTGACGCCGCTGACGCCGGGGCTAAATGCTGTCGCCGCTTCGCGGCTGAATCAGCGCACGAACACACTTCCACAGGTGACATCATGAATCCACCCAAACTACCTCCGAAGTTGATCGGTTGGATCATCGCCGTGGTGATTGCTGCCGGAGTCTTCTGGCAGTCCCGGTTATGGCTGCCGTCCGCCAAACAATGGCTCGCCAATCAGTTGGCGGAAGAACTTCTGGCATCGCAAAAAGACAAACCGTCCGACGCCGCCGCCGATCCGCACGCAGGTCACGACCATGCCGGACACGACGACGGATCGTCGCTCGAGTTGTCGAAACAGGCGAGGCACAACATTGGCCTGACCAACGACATGATCCGTGAAATCGAATTGCAGGACTTCGTCCGAACGATCAGCGTGCCGGCGATCGTGGTTGAGCGGACCGGGCGAACGCGTCTCAAGGTCGTCGCGCCGATGACGGGCGTCGTAACCGCCGTGAATCTCATCAAAGGTGAATCGATCGAGCCTGGCCGGTTGTTGTTTCGGATCCGACTGACTCACGAGGAACTCGTTCAGGCTCAAACCGTGTTCCTGAAGACGCTGGGTGAATTGGATGTCGAAGTCCGCGAGATCAAGCGTCTCAAGGGAATCACGAATCAAGGTGTGATCGCCGGCAAGGTGCTGCTGGAACGAGAATACAGCATGCAGAAGCTCGAAGCCGAGTTGAGCGCGTATCGCGAGGCGTTGCTGCTCCATGGACTTTCGGAGTCCCAAGTCAACACGATCGCCGAGCGTCGAAAATTACTCGGTGAGTTGGACGTTATGGCTCCCGGCATGCACACGGAAACCGGCGAGGTGCGTTTGCGCAAGAACGAGGTTGAACCCAACGCGTTGCGGCAGGCGGCGGCGGTTGCCGAGATACCGCTCGAACGCCGCGAGTTTGTGGTGCAGGATCTCAACGTGACGAAAGGCGAATACGTCCAGGCAGGCCAGACGCTGACGGTGTTGGCCGACTTCGCCGAACTCTACATCGAAGGCCGCGCGTTCGAGCACGACACGGACCAACTCGCGACGGCAACGCGAGAAGGCTGGAGCGTGCAAGCGGTTTCGGAAACCGGCACGCATCACAAGTCCATGGACGGGTTGAAGATTCTGTTCCTCAACAAC
The DNA here is from genome assembly GCA_027622115.1 of Planctomycetota bacterium. GTDB lineage: Bacteria > Planctomycetota > Planctomycetia > Planctomycetales > Planctomycetaceae > JAQBZS01. The sequence goes on from JAQBZS010000001.1 coordinate 6,354, forward strand.
GAAATCGAAGCGGAGTCACGCGCGCTGCACTTCTACGTCGGATTGAAGAACGAGATCGTCAACGAATCGGCGACCGCAGCTAAGCATCGCTTTGTGACCTGGCGCTATCGTCCCGGCCAGCGAATGCAGCTGCGCATTCCCGTGGAACGGTGGCAGAACCGCATCGTGTTGCCGATCGATGCGGTGGCTCAGGAAGGTGCCGAGTTCTTCGTCTTTCAACAGAACGGCGACCACTTCGATCGTAAACCGGTGCATGTCGAACACCGGGACCAGAAGTGGGCCGTGATTGCCAATGACGGCTCGCTGTTTCCGCGAGACGCCGTGGCGATGACCGGCGCGCATCTCATGCAGGTCGCGCTGAAGAACAAAGCCGGCGGGGCACCCGATCCGCACGCGGGACACAACCACTGACCGACCCCAGCGTCCAGAAGATCGAAAATCAAAAATCAAAAATCAAAAACGTCTCCCATGCTGAACGCCATTATTCGATTCGCACTCCGCCAACGCATGCTGATCCTGGTGTTTTCCCTGTTTCTGATGGGAGCCGGCGGGTGGCAGGCGATCCAGATGGATATCGACGTCTTCCCGAACCTGAACCGTCCTCGAGTGGTGGTCATGGTCGAAGCGCCGGGCATGGCACCGGAAGAAGTCGAGGCGCTCATTACGATTCCGATCGAAACGGCCATCAACGGCGCGAACGGCGTGGAAGCGGTCCGCAGTTCGGCCGGCGTCGGCATCTCGGTGACCTACGTGGAATTTGATTGGGGCACCGACATCTACAACGACCGGCAAATTGTGATGGAGCGCTTGCAACTCGTGCAGGACCGCATGCCGCCCGGCATCAAGCCGCAGCTCGCGCCGATTTCGTCGATCATGGGCCAGATCATCATGGTCGGCATGTGGAGCGAAGGCGGCAAAACGTCGCCGCTGGAAGTGCGGACGCTGGCGGATTGGGTCGTTCGACAACGGCTGCTCACGATTCCCGGTGTCTCGCAGGTGTTCACGATGGGTGGCGGGCGGATGCAGTTTCAAGTGCTCGTCGATCCCGATCGGCTGCTGGACTACGGCGTCACATTGCACGACGTCAAACTCGCGTGCCAAGAGAGCAACGAGAACGCCACCGGGGGATATCTCGACGATCAAGGACCGAACGAATTCCTCGTGCGGGCTCTCGGTCGTATCCAGACCATCGACGACCTGAAGAAAGTCGTGGTCAAGATGCGTGAAGGACGTCCGGTACTGCTGACGCAAGTCGCCGACGTTGTTCACGGGGCGCAGGTCAAGCGAGGTGACAGTTCGGCGTATGTCCGCAACGACGCGGGTGCATTCTCCGGCGGATCGTCGGTGATCCTGACCATCAACAAACAGCCGAACGCGGATACTCGCGAAGTCACCGACGAGATCACCAAGGCGCTGGAAGAGTTGAAGCCGACCTTGCCGGACGACATTCGGATCAAGCCGGGACTGTATTCGCAAAAAGCGTTCATCGATCGCGCCATCGAAAACGTTGTGGAAGCTCTACGCGACGGCGGCATCCTCGTGGTCGTCATCCTGTTTCTGTTCCTGATGAATTTCCGCACGACATTCATCACGCTCACGGCGATTCCGTTGTCGATCGCGATTACGGCGCTCGTGTTTGCCGCCTTTGGCTTATCGATCAACACCATGACGCTCGGCGGATTGGCGGTGGCCATCGGCGAACTGGTCGACGACGCCATTGTCGACGTGGAAAACATCTTCCGGCGTCTGCGCGAGAATCGCCACGCAGAGCATCCGAAGCACGCGCTGCTCGTCGTGTTTCAGGCGAGTTGTGAAATCCGCAACTCGATCGTCTTCGGGACCATGATCGTCGTCTTGGTGTTCTTGCCGCTGTTCGCCCTGTCCGGCATGGAAGGCCGTCTGTTCGCGCCGCTGGGAGTGGCCTACATCGTGTCCATTCTCTCGTCGCTCGTTGTTTCGCTGACGCTGACGCCCGTGCTGTCTTACTGGCTGCTTTCCGGTCCGACGCTGATGAAGACCGAGAAAGACGGGCCTCTGTTGCGTTTCCTGAAATGGGCTTCCGGCGCGGTCATGTCGCTGAGCCTGCGAAATGCCAAGACCATGCTGATCCTCGGCTCGTGTGGTGTGGCGATTGCCTTCGCGGCGCTCGCCAGTCTGGAGCGAGACTTCCTGCCGCCGTTCAACGAGGGTGTGGCGCAGCTCAATGTCGTGTTGCCGCCGGGGACGTCGCTGAAGAAGTCGAACGACATTGGCGAAACCGTGATCAAGCGGCTCATGGCTGTTGAAGGGGTCGAGGCGGTCTCCAGACGTACCGGTCGAGCCGAACTCGACGAACACGCTGAAGGCGTCAACATCACCGAGTTGATCATCAACTTCGACCCGAGTTCCGGCCGCACCCGTGACGAGGTCCTCGACGAAATCCGACACGCGATGGAAGACATTCCCGGGATCGTCACGACGGTCGAACAGCCGATCTCGCATTTGATCTCGCACATGATCTCCGGCGTGAAAGCTCAAGTCGGCATCAAGATCTACGGCGACGACCTCAACCTTCTGCGACGCAAAGCACAGGAGATGGCGGCGAAAATGCGAGCCATCGACGGCGTCACCGACTTACTGGTCGAACCGCAGGTCGAGATCCCGCAACTCCGCATCCAGCTCGATCGAGACAAGCTCGTTTTGTACGGACTCACTCCGGCCTACGTGAATGAGTACATCTCGACCGCGATGAACGGCGTGGTGGTCAGCGAAGTTCTCCTCGGACAACGCACGTTCGATCTGCTGATTCGGATGCGTGAAGAATACCGCGAAGACATGCAGGCGTTGGAACGACTGTCGATCGATCTACCCCACGGCGGCACGACGCCTTTGTCGTCCGTCGCGAAGATCTACAAGTCGAGCGGGCCGAACACGATCAACCGCGAACTGGTTCGGCGTCGCATCGTGATCCAGTGCAACGTCACCGGTCGCGGATTGGTGGACGTCGTCACCGAAATGCAGGCGGCGCAAGAGTCGGTCGTCGAATCATTGCCGCCGGGTTACTTCGTGAAATACGAAGGCCAGTTTCAAAGCGAGAAGTCCGCGAGCCGTATCCTTGGCATCTTGTTCGGTGTGTCGTTGCTCGGCGTGCTGATGGTGCTGTACACGATGTTTCGGTCCATCAATTTCTCGATACAGGTGATGGCCGCGTTGCCGATGGCCTTCATCGGCTCCGTGACCGCGTTGGTGATCACCAATCAGACACTCACCGTCGCGGCGATGGTCGGATTCATTTCGCTGGGCGGCATCGCCTCCCGCAACGGCATCCTGCTGCTGAACCATTACCTGCACCTCGTCCGCTACGAAGGCGAAACATGGTCGCGGGACATGATTATCCGCGCCGGCAAAGAGCGACTGGCACCCGTGCTGATGACCGCGTTGACCTCCGGAATTGGACTCGTCCCGTTGGCGATGTCCGCCGGTGAACCGGGCAAGGAAATCCTATACCCGATCGCCACAGTCATTCTTGGTGGGTTGTGCAGCAGCACGCTGTTGGAGTTTTTTGTTCGCCCGGCCTTGTTCTGGAAGTTTGGTCGCAAAGCGGGCGAACGATTGATCGCAACGTCGTTTGCCGAAGTCGACCTCGTGGAAGAGAAGGACAGCGTCCCCAAATCAAATTATTCCGCCCACTAACGTCCCTGGTACTACAACTCTGCGTTTTGTTGTTTTCCTGCACATTTTCCACCACTGACCCTGTGTCAGTGGAGAAATGACTGACTGCTACTACTACCGAACGTCCCACGCTCGACCACGCCAAGATGAAGTGGAACATGACCCAGAGAATGTGTTGGATTGATTGTGTCGGCCCTTCGGGCCTAACCGCCTTGGTTGCCGGCTGACCGGTCGAATGCGTCCACCGACGCAGGGTCGGTGGTGCGAAAACTGGTCATCGTGTCCATGCCAGTTCTCACAGTAAATACGGTTTAGATTTAGAAAGGAGCAGCGATCCAATGAGCCAACCATAAGCACCAGCAATTCGCGTTCGATTCGAAGACCCTCACTCCTTCAAACCACGACACGAAAGTCAAAACCATGAAAACGACAATTGCACTCATGACCGCTGTGGGCCTGACCGGCTTGATGCTTGGCTGCGGCGATGCCAAGTCGGGTTCCAAGTCGGATTCCAAGTCCGCTTCCGCAGCACCGGCCGCTCATCCCACCGAAGGCCCGCATCATGGGCATCTCATCGAACTTGGAAAGGAAGAGTACCATGCTGAAGTCACGCATCCGGAAGACGAGAAAGCCATCACCATTTACGTCCTCGATGCTTCCGCCACGAAAGCCGTCCCGATCGATGCGGCGGATGTCGTGATCAACGTCTCGCACGATGGAACTCCGGAACAATTCAAGCTGACGGCATCTCCCGACACGGGTGATCCGGCAGGCAAGTCCTCGCGATTCGTCTCCACGGACGCAGAGTTGGTGGAACACTTCGGCGAGGCATTCATTCACGGGACATTGGTACTGACGATCAACGGCAAATCGTTCCGCGGCGAAATCGACATCCATCACGACGGCAAGCCGCATGACCACAAGACGAACAAGGACTAACTAAACCACACTAACCTGAACCCCTAGGCGTCGCCGTCGGCCCACAGCACTTGATTGCCGAGCGGGCCGTCGCTGTGATTGAGCAGCGTCATCATTTCCCGAGTCGCTGCGATGCCGTCTCGTGAATCCCAGGGCTTGAGTGTGTTGTCAGATGAGGCGGAGAGTCGACATCACAGATCATCACAGATCGCCACGATGCCGCCCAACATCTTGACGCTCGCGATGCTCAAGCCATGAACTGCTCGATCGCGCCCGTTTGTTGCATCTTCTTGCGCGACATCTCCAGATCGAGATCGCCGTAATGCTCGATCGGATTGCCATAGGCGTTTAGGAGTGTTGTGAACCAGTTACTCAGCGTCTTATGCCCTGCGGTCGCATGGAACGGCAAGCGAATATACCGGCCAGCAATATCCAGCTTCGATTTCTTGCCCGTCATGACCACCATCGGCGCTTCGGTATCAGGCCCGTGGTGTCCGCCTCCTGTTTCCGGGAAATAGATGATCGTCGTGTTGTCGAACATGCTGCCGTTGCCTTCGGGAATGGATTTCAGCTTCGTAACGATCTTCGCGACCTGAGCCATATGGCTGGCCTTGACAATGCCTCTAAGTTCAATATCCGTGCTGTGTCCCAAGCGGTGAAGATCCACTCGACCGGAATTACCGGGTAGCGTCGTAATCGGCGTCCCCAGATCATCAATGGTGTAGGTGACAACGTTTGTTAAACCCGAGATCAGCGCCGCAAGCATGACATCGGTGAACGCATCCTGTTTTTCGATGAGGCTGGCATTGGGACCACCGTTGGTGTGGATCGGATCGAGCGTCGGCAGGTTCATGGAGATGACGCGTGAAAGCGAAGCCACTTTTTCATTTCGCTCGCGGATCGATCGGATCGAATCGACATGGTTGCTCACTTTTCTCCGCTCTTCACCATCGAGCCCCTTGAGTCGCCGGCCTTCCTGTTCGCGCAGGTAATCCAGAAGCGTGTTGTCAGAATCGACGGCACTGGAATTCGTGACCGACTTGAACAGTTCGTCGTAAGCGGTTTGAGGGTCGGCGTAGCAGAAGTTCCGTTGATGCTCGGCTGGTGCCGAGAAGCCGGAGACGATGCCGGTCCTGAACGCCACCGTTCCCGAACCCGAGGCCAAAGACAACTCAACATGGCCAAAGGGAGAGGGGAACAGCCTGGCCAGTTCAAAGTCGACGGTCGTTCGCTTGATTCCGCTGATCACGTTTCGACCCGCTTTGTACGCTCCCATACACCCTGAGAATGAATAGTGACCGCCACCGCTCACGGCCATCGAGATGCCGTGTAGAATGGTCATATTCTCCTTGTGGCCGTCCAGCACTCGCAGCCAGCCCGGAAGCTCGTGCTTGTCGAGGTCTGCCTCAAAGGCTTCCTTATTCTGATCCTTCTTTTTCTGTTCATCAGAGAATGTGGAGAGCGAAAACGTCTTCGGTAAGTTCCCGTTTGATTTTCTGATAAAGATGAAGCGATGGGGATCTTCGTTTTGACGTTTTGCCGCGAGCAGGTGGTCAAAAGAAGGCGTGATCGCCAGAGTCCCGGCACCCAGTGCGGAGGATTGCAGAAACTGCCGTCGGTTGGTTGCCATGGTTTAGTTCCTTCGTAGTAGTTTAGTTTTCGTAGCCACGCTCGCCAGAGCGTGGTTTGGCTACGCGATCCACCGTCCGGCGACGGTAGCTACATGTTCTTGCGGTAGATGAATGAATCGGATGTTAAGAGTGATACGATGACCGCGTCGAAGCTGCCGCCGCTGTCGAGGTAGGCCCGTTCCGCATCGATCAAAGTCTTTGAATCCGACAGCACTTCGTTACGCCCCAGAAAATAGCGAAAGGCGTGGCGGATGATGGACTGCCGGACCCTTGCGGACTTCGCCAGTCGCTCAGCCAGCTCAATCGCATCATTAACTTTGCCATCGAGCGACGGATCGTCCGTGCCATCGAGGACGCCCTCGGGATCGACCGGCAGCGTCTTGTAGGTCGGTCGACCGTCGACATGTAGGCCCCTTTCTCGGGAAGCCGGTTTGATCAGATTCTCTGGATGTTCGATGCGTTCCTGCGTGCGGAAGCGGCCGAAGTCGTCGTACATCTCGAACGGCAAGCCCAGTGGATTCATTTTCTTGTGGCAATTCCAGCAGTAGTCATTGCCGGTTGCCTTGTCGAGCCGCTGACGTAGCGTCTTGTGATGGTCCTCCGGGACAACTGCGTCGACTGTGATCGGTATGTCGGGAATCGTGCCGGCGAGCAGTTTTTCGCGGATCCACTTACCGCGGCGGACCGGGTCGGTCTCCAGGTTCAGCGAGTGGGCGATCAGCCAGGCCGGGTGCGTGAGCATGCCTCTTCGATTCGGCATCTTTGCCGGCTGAGTCGTGGGATAATCCCAATTCGCGTAATCGATATCGAACAAGCGACCGACATCTTCGCCCCGCATTCGCGTGCCCGTCCGCGACGCCGCTTCGCCCTTGTTCCAGTAGGCCAATGGAATCCCGTCATAAGGCGCGGCCGCTGTCTGGCCCTTCCCAAAGCGAAACTCGTAGCTTGTCATCAGGGTTTTGAATGATCGAACCCAGCCCTTGCGGCGTTTGGTTTCGAAGTCTGAGAACAGCGTTCCCATCATCTTCATCTCTTTGATGAAATCCCAGTGCTCGTAGAGCTGTTCTTCGGTGAAGTTCTTCCAGTCATAGTTTTTGAAGTAGTCGTAGATCGTCCGCAGGCGATCCGATGCGGCTTTCATCGCCTCATTGTTGCCCGAGTGGTAGACATAAAACTCTTCGGTGGTTAAGAGTTTTTCAAAGACGTTCTTATCCTTCTGCAGGATATGGTCGACCAGCATGTCGGCCTCATCGATCAGCCGCCCTTTGACATTGTCATATTGTACTCCGTTACTTAAGCGGGCATCGTCCTTAAAGATGGTCATGGCTTTTGTGTAACCGAAGAACTCCCTGAAGAACCGTAGCTTTCGGATCGGGGTGTTGGTGATGCTCGCGTTGAATCCGGCCTTTTGGACCGCTTCGTCGATGATGTAATACTGATCCCGCCGCTTGAGCATGCGGATCACTTCACGCTGATAGTCTTCACGTGTGTTGAGCTGGCCTGCCTTCACCGCAGCGAGCAGTTCGGCGTCAGGGCTGCTGTCTGTCAGTGCGTAGGCGAGCGCATAACTGGCATCACGCGGCGACATCATGCGTCGACCATGCTCATCGGCGAAGCCCTGCCCGAACTCATGGCGATAGACGACTTCCGAACTCAGGATCAGTGTCTCAACCAGTTTGGCGATCGCTTGTTGATTACCCAGCGTCTGCATGTACGTCCTGGTCAGCGCGACCTTTTCCTGCGTCTCTTGCTCTGTTGGCTCGCGCTCATGGATCTTGGCAAAGAGTTCGTCCACCAAGTCGCCGATCTGTTGCTCGTTCGCCTGCCCCGCCGCGATACGCTCGGCCTTGAACGACGCTTCCCAGTCATTCAGGCACTTTTCGATGATCTGCTTATAACGATCGCCCTGCTTGCGGTGCTTCAGGATCGATGTCGCGATGATTTCCATTTCCGCATCAGATAGAGGCTTATATGTCGGCGGCTGAATGTTCTTCTTGCGGATATCTTCGTAAACGAGCGACATATCCCATTGTTTGGCGAGCACATTCATGATCCGGACGCGCATGCGGACGCGTTTCTCGTGAATGCCGAAGGTAAACCAATCCTGTTCGCACTTCTCGATGACCTGCGCGAGTGTGACGCCTTCTCGCTTATACATTCCCACGCCGAGATAGATCGCGTGCATATCCTGCGCTTCGTACCGGTCTAGCAAGCCGACATTGTCGCGCTTGATCGAATTGCCCTTCGAATCGGTGTAGTCCGGTATCTCTTCCACCTGCATCCCGACAAACTTGGGCAGCAGGGATTCGTGTTTTCCTTCGTAGATATCCTTCGTGATTCTCTCGATGTGGTTGTTCAGGAATTGCTCCCTCGATCGCAGAGTTTCCCGATGCGCAAGCTCCATCTTCATGATGCGATACATCGCTGGGTAGTGCGTTTGCATCGCCTGCTCAGAGGACATGTAGGCGGAGATCTTCCGGGCGTTGGAGATCATTGTCAGCAGGTGGCCGCCGGTCAGCGCGGTCGTGTCGTAGTAACGCACGCCGATATTCGCCGGCAGGAGGAAGGGGTTGGTGATGCTCTGCCGCAGGCTGTGGCCCCCGAACCTTGTACCGATATTGACTCCGTTGTCGCCGATGACGTTCATCTTGACGCCATCAATGGTTCTTACGCCGGGATGGTCAATGAGCCGATTGACCTTCGCATCGAAAATGAACTCGCTGATCAACCATCGGCGGTCGCGCGTGAAGCCTTTGAGCTGCGCGTACTCTCCGGAGAACAGTTTCTCATGATCGACGTAGTTGCCGTATTCCGGTTTACGAAGTTTCTCGTGCAGCTTGGAAGCGTTGTGTTTCTTAAGTTCAGCAGATGTCCACGCCAGCATTCGTGACCGCTCTGCCTCCGTCGGTTGCCCGACTTCCGTGGGCGGCATTAGTCCGAAGAACAGTTGCTCCTGGACTTGATTCAAGAGATCAAGACGCTCGTCCTGTTTCATCCCGGACAGCAAATCCAGCCGCACGGTGCCTTTGGTCGTGTCGGCCCCGTGGCAATCGACGCAACGACTCGTCAGGAACGACCGAATGTCATTCGGTACGACGAACGAATCCGATGTATTCTGGCCAAAAGAGGTCGAAATCCACGTCCAGACAACGACGAAAACGAAAACTTTGAACGGCTGCATTTCGATATCTTTGTATTGATTGGCGGCACGTTGCGGCAAAACGTCACTTACTCCTCGGCGATGAGTTTCTCGATCAGCTTACGCAGGTTCTGAACCTGAAACCGCAGGCTGTTGGGATCTTAACCGGTCTGGAAGGGGTCCACATGGGTCCCCAAGTAGTTTCCGCCGAAATAACCAGGACGCAACCCGATGCTCATGGCATACGGGATGGCGACGAGAGGCGGCATTCCTTCACGCCGTGCTCCAGCGAGCTGCGTGGCGATGCCGCCGAAGAACGGATACTTGCCGGCATTCATCGCTCCGCTGACACCGCCTCGGCCGGTCAGCATCCAGTGCCCGCCGGTGAAGTGATCGCCCGAATTGTGATGCACGGAACGCAGCAGCGAGAACTTGTCCGCCACTTAGGATTGCAGCGGAAACATCTCCGTGACCTGCATCCCGGGCACGTTTGTCTCGATGGGCCGCCAAATCCCAGCGTACTCAGTCGGAGCTTCGGGTTTGGGATCGTAAGTGTCGTGCTGGCTGGGGCCGCCATCTAACCAGATCAAGATCACGGAAGTGGATTTTGAACTACCGGCCTTGCGAGCGGCTTCGCGTGCCTAGAGGATCGACGGCAGCGAAAGCGTGCCCAAACCAGCCATTCCAATTTGCAGGAAACTCCGCCGCGAGTACCCATCACAATACCGGCGTCGATCCGAACCGTTGATTCTCAACATCACCAACCACAGGGAACGATTTGGCAAACACAAGCACCTGATTCTAATTCGAAAGAACGTTTGGACGCTACTCGTGGCTGGGGCTTCCAGCCGCAGCACCGTGGCTGGAACTTCCAGCCGCCCCCCCACTCGGCCAAAAGTCGAACCGGGCTCCACCACCGCCCCATTCGACCGAGCCGAAGTGCGCGCGGAGAATGGGCACGTACAATGAATTCGATCTCGGCGCGTGGTCACTGCAAGTCGTGGCTGACCGGATTGATACAGAGTATGTTGGTGGAGTCGTCACGGTGGAACTGAGCGGTGACATAATCGAGACGACCGCCGGCCATCCCTTCTGGGTCGTTTCCGGCGTGGGATTGGAACATCGCGGCATACCCGCAGAACTTCAGCAGGGAGAAGACGAAGGACGGGCACTGAAGACAAATGGGTGAGTGCGAGTGAGCTTTTGGAAGGGGTTTGGCTGTTCTGTTTTGACGGCCGCCGTCGGCGAGGCTTCAACTCGGAGACACCCTCCGTTCGCGAAGTCGGCCTCGAAAGGCAAAACAATGAGCTGCGTCGGACGAAGCCCTTTCATTCACCATCGATTCCGGCACGTTCCAAGACGCCGGCAAGCCAAGTCACCTTACCCGGTCACGGCGTCGGAAAGGCGACGGCGGGCGACATGGACGGGCATGGCAACTGATCCTACGTTGATCCAATCACACATCGCTTCTGCATGCCGAGCTTGGAGTCAGCATGACTGACGGGAAGTCAAGCCTCGACCACCTGGACGGACCGGGTCCGTCGGTCGAATCAGCAACAACGCAGTTCAACAGAGATTGGCAATCCGGGCTGTCGCCACAAATCGAATCCGTGTTGGCCGTGCACACCGATCTCGATCAGACTATTCTCCTGCAAAGCCTGCTGCCGGCCGAAATCAGGCAGCGTCAACTGTTGGAAGAGGATGTGGATGCCGAGGAGTATGCAGCGCGGTTTCCAGAACACCAGGGCCTGGTCGACGAAGTCTTCGGTAGCGAACCGGCGCTTCCTGAGTTGCCTCCCCCGCCAATCAGAATTGCAGCGCTCCCGGCAATTAAGGAGTCGCACGGGCAGTTCATTCGGGCGGGTGACAAGTTTGCGTCCTACGTGATTGAGGACGTCGTGGGTTCGGGAGGCATGGGCGTTGTCTATCGGGCGTTTCACGCTGAACTGGGGCGGACCGTCGCGCTCAAGACCATTCGATTGGATGGAGCCCAGTCCAGGAATGCCGTCCGTCGATTCCGTGTCGAAGCTCAGGCCGCGGCCAAGCTGGATCATCCTGGCATCGTGCCAGTCTTCGATGTCGGAGAGCAGGACGGCATCCCTTTCTACTCAATGGCATTCGTCGACGGCGAGAGCCTCACTGAGAGCGTGAGAAAACAACCCTTGTCGACCAGACGTGCCGCGGAAATCTGTCTGGCGGTTTCCCATGCGGTCGAGCACGCACACTCGCACGGGATCATCCATCGCGATCTCAAACCACACAACATCCTGATCGGGGCTGACGGACAACCGCGTGTGGCTGACTTCGGGTTGGCACGAAGCCTGATGGACGACGAGTCGAATCTGACTGTCGACGGTCAGGTGCTGGGGACTCCGGCCTACACGCCGCCCGAACAGGCGGACGGCCGCGGACGCGAATCGGGACCGGTGGCTGACGTCTACTCCATCGGAGCCATCCTGTACCAGACGTTGGTGGGACGGCCGCCGTTCTATGCGCCCTCGCCCGTTGAAACTCTCAGGCAGGTGATTGATTCCGAACCGGTGCCCCTGCGGCAGCTCAATCCGCGGATCGATCGCGATCTGGAGACGATCTGTTTGATGTGCTTGGAGAAGAAGCCCGCGCGACGCTATTCATCGGCCGCGCAATTGGGCGACGACTTGCAAGCCTACTTGGATCATCGACCGATTCTTGCACGGCCGATCGGATGGCTACGGCGAATTGCAAAGTCCTGTCGTCGCCGGCCGGCCGCCGCGGCACTCATGGGAGCGCTTCTGATTTCGGTTGTCGTCGGTACGTCGATCGCAATCTGGCTTGCCGCGGAAGCCAACACGCGAGCCAACGAGGCGGTCGCCAATCTCTACGTCGCTCAGATCAATCGCGCCTATCGCGAGTTGGAAAACGGCGACGTCATCGCTGCCCGTGACCTACTGACGTCGCAACTGCCGGAAGCCACCGGCGGGGTCGACCACCGCGGTTTCGAATGGCACTTTCTGTGGAATCAGTGCCACGAATCGCTGCAAGAATTCACCGTGTCGAACTCGGCGATCGGGGCCTTTGCTATCAGTCCGGATGGCACGCGCATCGTCGCAGCGGATTCGCGGTCTGACGAACTGAGAGTGTGGGACGTTGCCACAGGAAAACTGCAAAACGGTGTCCCGGTGGGGGCGTCTGACACAGTGGATCTCGAATTCAGCCCGGATGGCGCGCGGCTTGTCACTTGTGGTGCGGGCGGTGAAGTAAACGTGTGGGATTGGACCTCGCGCAAGAAACTGCTGACGCTGACCGAACCGACAGCCGGCGTCCGCTGCGTCACGTTTAGCGCGGATGGTTCGCTGCTGGCTGCGGGCGGCGGTGTGACCAGAAAACGCGGCGAGCTGTTCGTGTGGCAGATGGAGACTGGCCGGTTGAAGCGCCAGTTGAGCGGGTTCACGAGTCGCGTCGAAGATGTCACGTTCAGCCCGGACGGGCGATTGCTGGTATCCGCGGCGGGTCCCACCGAAGCCAACGATTCAGGCGGTGAAGTCAAAATCTTGAATGTTGAATCCGGGGCGGTCGTTCGATCGCTTGGAAGCGCGGACATTGAGAGCTGTGCCTTTAGCCCGGATGGAACACGGCTGGCCGGCGCGAGCGCACATCCGGCCCAGCGTTTGATCTTGGTTTGGGATGTGCAGACTGGCGCTGTGCTTCAACGACTGACCGGCCACAGCAAACGCATCACCAGCGTCACCTACAGCCCGAGCGGAGACCGGTTGGCATCGGGCAGTGAAGACGGAATGGTCATCATTCGCCATTCGAACAGCGGCCGCGAACTGATGAGGATTCGCAGCCCCGAATATCACGTGCAGATGCCGATCCGCTTCACGCCGGACGGCCGCCGGATCGCCACTCATAATCCGGCCAAGATCAGCCTGTGGAATGCTTGGGCGGATGCCGAGCCATTCGAACATCCCGTCAGCAATGCGATCGTCGGTGGCTGGAACGAATACCTGCAATTCAAGGCGCACTGGACGAAAATCGAATGCGTGGCGTTCGCGCCGGATGGCAATCAATTCGCAACCGGCGAAGGACTCGGCCATGTTAAAGTCTGGGACCTTGCAAGCCGTCGACTGCTTCACGAGTTTGCAGCTGGAAATAGCAACGTGATGGGACTCGCATTCAGTCCAGACGGACAATCGGTGGCGACCGCAATCGGTAACCTCAACGCGAACTCAACGCCGTTTGGCGAAGCCGCGATATGGGACGTCGCATCGGGCCGGCGGCGGAAATTGCTTTCGAAACATTCCGTGCCGGCGACGAGTGTCGTGTACAGCCCGGATGGATCACGGGTTGCTTCCGCCAGCAACGACCGCACATGGCGCGTGTGCGACGCGGATTCCGGGGAGTGTCTGCATGTTGCGACGATGCCACGTTGGGTGACGGACATCGCCTATTCATCAATGCGTAATCGGCTCGCGGTGTCGACGGGATCTGGACCAGTCACAGCGGACGAAACTCCGAGTGGCTCGCTGGAGATTCGGGATGCGAACTCGCTTTCATTGCTCAGCTCGGTTGAATTGTCCGCCCACATCGAGACCATCGCATTTAGCCCCGATAGCGAATCGATCGCTGCAGGTGCCGGTCCGGATGTGCTGATATTCGAGGCGAAGTCCGGCAAGCAAACGGCAAACTCCGCGGACATTCGGAACAAATCAACGGGTTGGTCTTCAGTCCGGACGGGACGCGGGTGTTTTCCGGGGCCACCGATCGCAGTGTTCGCGTCTGGCACGTAGAACGCGGCTTGGAATTGCTCAATCTCACTGCGTGGACCGACTACTACAAAGTCTCCGACGTCGCGATCAGTAGCGATGGGCGGACATTGATCGCCACTGGCAACGAACTCGTGAAGATCTGGGACAGTCGAAGGCCATCGGACGAGATGAGCGTCGAGCGCGACGCTGTGAGCCTGCTTCACTTCATGCAACGGCATCGCAAGACGCGCGCGGACGTCATCAAGTCCATTCAGACCGATCGCACGATCCGCGAGTCAGTCCGCAAACGAGCACTACAACTCGCGCCGGCCCTCAAGCAACGGCTGAACGAATTCCCCGATGACGGGTGAGAATCGGCAATACACTGTTTGCGGCGTCCATGACAGAAAGATTGATGACGAAAGATCGATCGCCCGTTTCATTTTTCTGTCATCAATCTTTCTGTCAGTCACTCAAGCACCATCTCGCAATAAGACAGCAGACCGAGCGACTTCAGTTCGCGGCGCACATCCGCATCCTCGTCCGCTCCCAGCGTTTCGCGAACGACTTGCACCAGAATTCGCGCGTATTTCATGCGGGCTCGGGCGAGTGTCTTGCGAAAGGTCGCAGACGTCATTTCGCAGCCCAAGGCGTGTTCTACTTGGGAGACCAGTTCGGCCGCCGGAGTCTCTGGCGACTCGACTCGCGCCAAGAGAACGGCATAGTAACGCGCGTTGCCTTCTTCCAGGCGGTCCCAAGTCACCGTAAGCAAATGGTCGTGGATACACTCCTCAAACGATTTTGGAGCGCTGGGAGTCTCCGTTCCCGGATCAACCAGTTCTCCGTGCTCGGCGAACTGCTCAGGTGACCGTTGCTTCATGCGAAAGTGGTCGTTGACCAAATTGATGAGCACTCGCTTGAGATAATCACGAAATCGACCGTGGTCCGGGCTTGCCTTCCGGAAGTCGCCGCGCAACAGCCGCAGCGCGAACTCGTGCGACAAGTCTTCGGCCGTTTCTTCGTGTCTCACAGCACCGAGCAAATAGCGGAAGACTGGACCGATGTAATGACCAAGCACCGCGTTCCGAATCACGCCCGCTTCGATCGTGTTGTCGCCGTGCGCCTTCGCGATCATCGACCAGTGGGTTTCGATGCGCCCCAACCACGAACTTTTACTTTGCGTTGCGGTTTCGGTCATGCAAGTGCTTGTCTGGAAAGAAACTGTTCGCTCGCTCGCGCTGGTCCACCAGAACAAATCATTCGCCCCCATTGCAAGTGTAGACGCTGTCGCACGCGGCTTGTTACACCGGCTGCTTTTTTTGTTCCTGGATTTGTTTCTTTCGAACACGCACGCATCTCATGTGTAAAGCCGGCTTAACGCTCGAAGAGGTGTTGAAGTCGCACAAACCGTGGGATTGGGACAATCGATTCGACCGGCGGCAACTTGCGAGCGCACGACTCTGCAAGAAGTGATTCAGGGTGTCACGGGTTCCGTACAAGAAGCGTGGGCGACTAACTCATGCTTCAAGTCGGTGACCTGTGGGGCCTGTCATGCTGCTGAGATCTTGGATCGATTCCCTCTCATCGCGCTCGACTAAGAGACGAAAACTCAGAAGTTCCTTTGCCGCGGCGCTGCAGTCATTGGAATCGCGAATCCTGTTGAGCGCCGCCAATCCGCTCGACCTGTCGACGCTCGACGGGGTTAACGGCTCTCGAATCCAGAACAGCGAATTTGGGCTCGGCAGCCCGATTAGCACCGCCGGCGACGTGAACGGTGATGGATTCGGCGATGTCATTGTTGAGTCGTTTAATGGCGTGCATGTCGTCTTCGGTGATGCCAACGGTTTGGGCGCGTCGATCGACACGTCGAATCTCGCCGTGGCCGACGGCTTCACGATTCTGAACGCGAATGCCGACGACCTCGCGACAGCGGACATCAACGGCGACGGGTTAAGTGACATCGTGATCGGCCAACCGTTTGGGTCTAACGAAGGCCGAGCGGTGGTGGTCTTCGGCAAGTCCACGCCCTTCGCGGCCACGCTCGATGTCAACGCGATCACCGCGGCAGACGGGTTCTTCATCAACGGCGAAACCGCAAACAGCCGCTTCGCACGCAGCGTGGCATCGGCAGGAGACGTCAACGCCGACGGCTTCGAAGATTTGATGCTCGGCTCGCAAGACGCGACCGCCACGGTGACGATCGTGTTCGGTTCAGACGCCGGATTCGGGACGGCATTCGACATCGCCAACATCGACGGCACGAACGGATTCCACGTGCGGTCCGAACTGAACTCTCCTTTCTCGGCGATCAGTTCCGCCGGTGATTTCAACGGTGATGGCACGGACGACATAGTGTTCAGCCGCATCGGTGCCGGCTCGTTCGTCTTCGGCCGGACGACCGCATTTCCCGACGTCATTAATGTGGGTTCGTTTGGTTCATTGACCGGAGATCTTGACGGGACAACCGGCTTCCGTACGTCGCTGCCGACCAACATCGGCTTCAGTGTCGCCAGCGCGGGCGACGTCAACGGCGACGGCTTCGATGATGTGCTCTTCGGGACTAGCAACGCCAGCGCCGGCGTTAGTCTGTTGTTTGGGAGCAGTGCCGAGCGAAGCAACTTCGAGTTCTTTCCCGCCAACAACGCCGCAGCGGCGATTCAGCTAACCACACCGGCGAGTGAGCAACTTGGCTTCGCCGTCGCGGGAATCGGTGATGTGAATGGCGATAGTCTCAGCGACTTCGCGCTGGGTGCTCCCACCGGCGGCCGCGTTTACACGGTCTTCGGGTCGACGACTGCATTCCCAGTTGCGTTCGACCTGAGCACTCTGGATGGCGACAACAGCTTTCGAGCGGACAGTGCCGACGGCAGCGTTGGACGCGAGCTTGCCCCGGCCGTCGATGTGAACGGCGACGGCTTCGACGACTTTCTGCTGGGCACGTCGGGCAACGCCTACGTCGTGCATGGCGGCAATTTCACCGATTCCGTCACGCACTTGGGCGATGGCGACTCAAACGTACTCACGGGGAATGCCAACGCGAATATCCTGAACGGGGCTCAGGCAGACGATTTGCTCATCGGCAACGGGGGGGCCGACGTGTTTAAGGGCGGTGCCGGTGACGACACGTTTAGCGTCCCCGATCTCAACTTTGCGCGAATCGAAGGCGACAACGGCACGGACAGGCTCAGTTTCACCGGCACGAGCCTCACGCTGGACCTCACCAACGGAGTCTTCGGCAGGTTGGACAGCGTTGAAGCCATCGCGCTGACGGGCGGTGGCGATAACACGCTGATCATCACCGACCAGCAGGTGCTCGGCCTGTCACCCGAATCCAACAGTGTCACGGTTCTCGGCAACGCCGGCGACGTCGTGCATCGCGGAACCGGTTGGACGCCGGGTGAAGTGGTTGACATTGGCGGCCAGCAATTCCGCGTCTATTCGCAGGGGTCCGCTGAGTTGCTGATCCAAGTGGGTGTGGCAACGGATGAACTCGAGCCGCCGTCGGACATCGTGCTCAGCGCGAACTACATCAACGAGTCGCGTGCCGAGGGTTCGCAAATCGCAACGCTGTCCGCAGTTGACGGAAACAATGGTGAGACGCACACCTTCGAGTCGCTCGATGATGCCGGCGGCGTGTTCTCCGTGAGCGGCGATCGGCTCGTGCTGGCGGACGCGAGCGGGTTGGACAAGGAGACGGGTCCGGCGAGTTACACGATCCGGCTGCGAGCTACGGACAACAACGGACTCCCGCGCGACAAGACCGTGACGATCGAAGTTGTGGATTCGTTTCTCGACGACAGCTTTGACTTCGGCAACTTGCACGCGACGAACGGCTTCAGCTTTAAGGGTGAGGATGGAAGCGGCACCGGCACGACGATGTCCGAAGGCGACGTCAAAACGACGGCCAGCCCGATCTGGTGATCGGTGCCCCGTTTGCCGGCGCGAATGGCGAAGGCCAGGTGTATGTCGTGTTCGGGTCGACTTCGGTGACATCGTCGAACCTCACGCCCGCCGATTTGAACGGCACGAACGGACTGCTCATTAACGCTGCGAACGCGGGTGACAACCTTGGCTATGTCGATGTCGTGGGTGACATGAACGGCGACGGCATCCCGGAGCTGTTGCTCGGAGCGGGCAAAGCCACGACGACCGTGCCGCGCGGTGGTTCGACGTATCTGGTGTGGGGCGGTGCCAACCTCACGAACCTCGACGCAGCAGACGGCACCACGGACGGTGTGCTGTCACTCGCCAACTTCAACGCGACGTTCGGCTACCGCATCGACGGCGTGGCGTCCGGATTCGAATTCTCGACCGAACCGGCGCTCAGCGTGCGCGGCTTGGGCGACATCAACGGCGACACGATCGCCGACATCGCCATCGGTTCGCCCAACCACGATCGCATCGGTCTCAACGACGTCGGTCAAGTGAATCTGATCTTCGGCGGCGCTGTGAATCTCGGTTTGATCGACGCAGCGGATGGAGCGGAAGACGGCGTCATCTCCGTCGACAGCATCGACGAGACGACCGGCCTGCGTCTCGAAGGCATCGCGGCCGGCGACTCGACCGGAGTCAGCGTGGCGAACGGCGGCGACATCAACGGAGACGGCTCGGCGGACATCGTGATCTCCGCTCCGTTCGCGTCACCGGGCGGAATCAACGCTGCCGGCGAAGTATTCATCGTGTTCGGCGGCGCGGCGAACTTGAACGCACTCAACGACGCGGACGGGACGCGCGATGCACTCGCACCGCTTACGGCGCTCAACGGCACGACCGGCTACCGAATCCAGGGCGACGGTGCAAACGGGCTGTTGGGATTCAATCTCAGCGGTACAGCGGACATCGATGAGGACGGAAACACCGATGTCGCCGTCTATTCGGCCGCCGGTAACGGCAAAGGGGCGGTTTATCTCGGCGGTGGCTTGGCCGGCCAGGATGAAGCGAATGGATCGATCGACGGCGTGATTTCCCTGGCAGCAATTCCACAGCCGAGCCCGAGAGTGCATTCGCCCAGCGGACACAATCCGAACGAAGTCTTCGTCTTGGACGGCGAATCGGACAACAAAGTTCCTGACCCTACCGTTTTCTATGTGCTGAGAAATCCGGGTCGGCCTCTGGGGCAAAACTGCTCATCATTCCGTTTTCGTACCAAGGAAAATGGAGGACGAGCATGGAAGCTCAGCGGCAAACCCGGACGTGTGATCGTAATCGACCAGAACCCAATGAAGAAAACCCCACACCCAAGGGCGCACGCCAGATCGTCGTCCCCATGACACAAGACATCTACAACCGACTTTGGCGAGACCCCCAAAAACTCAGAGAACACCTCGACCCGATCATCAAGCAACTCCCCGAAATCTTCCCCAAAGGAACAAGCCAAGGATACCAGCTCCACGGACTGCTCCCCGAGTCAAAGAAGATGCCCGGCATCCAACTGCGGCAATTTCGAGTCGATGGCGTGGCCTACTCGCTGCGGCCAAGCTTTGTCTTTGCCTACATGACCGGCACTGTCGATGAACTCGAAGACGGATTGTTCTTGCTCTCGATGCGGAATCCCGCCTGGGTTGTCGCAAGGGTCTGCGGGAAAGATCCCATGTTTTGGCACCGCCACTTGGAACGCATGGGCCGCAATAGCCTGCTCGGCACGACCGTCCGGAGTGCCGACGCACTGCCACAGCATGGCGCTGCCGATGAACATCATCTCAAGTGGTGCGGCGAAAAGGGCTATTTGGCCATGATCGCCGCAGGCGGCTGCACCCTGGGAGCGGCGTTGACCGACTCGGTCGACGAAGAACACCTGACCGAGGCGTACGGCGTGTGCCGCGCTGAAGCCGCCGACGTCGACCCGAACTGGAAACTGCAAACCATGAACCTGGACGGCTTCGGAGCGACCCGCAACGCGATCAAGAAGCTCTTTTCGGGCGTGACCATGCTGCTGTGCTTTCTGCATGGCTTCTTGAAAATCCGAGATCGCAGCGGCAAGGATCGCGAACTGCACCATCGTGTGTGGCGGGTCTACTGGTCCAAAACGAAACAGCAGTTTTCGCGTCGGCTGGGAGCGTTGAAACGCTGGGTGAAGACGCGAGACATGAAGCCGTCTGTATTGGAATACCTGAAGAAGCTGTACTCGAAGAAGGCGGAGTACCTGAAAAGCTATGACCATCCCGGCGCGTACCGGACGAGCAACCAGATTGACCGTCCCATGAACCGCGTACATCGCTTGCTGTACTCCAGCCGAGGTCTCCACGGTCACCAGGTTTCTTCCGAGCGTCGTCTTCGCGGATTATGTTTGTTGGAAAACTACCGCCCGTTCGCTCGGCGGAGCGGCGAGACTCGACCGTACCAATGCCCCGCCGACCGACTCAACCAAGGAGCGTATGATGACCACTGGCTCCACAACCTGCAGATTGCAGCTTCATTACAAGGGTTTCACCACAACACATAGAAAACGGTAGGGTCAGAAACTTTGAACCACCCGACCCCTTCCCCCTCCCCGAGTTCAAACCTGCTTGAACCGTTTCCCGTGTCAACCCGAGATTTTCAACACCCTACCGTGACCGCTCGGGACCAAGCTATGGTCGAGTCGGTCAGATGATCACATTGACCCAATCCAGTTTTATCCAATCGCGGACGCGGAAAATGAGAATCGATGATCAAGTCGATGACCTTCGGAAGCAATTCGACGGGGCCTGGAGGTCCGGTTTTCAGCCGAATCTTGCCGATTATCTGGCTCGGAGCCCGAAACACCTTCGAGAGGGTCTGTTTCAGCAGCTCTTGGAGGTGGAGTTGGAGTACCGGGCCAAGGCTGGTCGTGCAGTCGATTCGGGGGAATATCAACGGCAGTATCCGGAGTACGCCGACGCCGTCTCGCGGGGCTTCGACAATTATAGGCGGCATATGGCGCATCAGGCTTCCGTCGCCGTTGGTGGTGGCGAGACGCAGGTCTGGAATTCAAACGGGGTGTATGGTGCCGCTCCCAGCCCAGCGGTTCCATCGAGTGCTGGTGCTTCTCCAGGGCAACACCCGCCCGAGTCCACGTTTATCGAATTCCCCGAGTTCGAGCGCCGCACGGAGCCACAGCGCGGCGAGCTTTCTGGCCGGCATCCAGAGTTGATCAACCGCTTTCAGGTGATCAAGAAATTGGGGGCCGGCAACTTTGGAAGCGTCTATTTGGCACACGATTCCAAGCTGAATCGGCAAGTGGCGATCAAAGTTGCGGAACTGCCCGAAGACGCTTCGCCGCTGGAATGCGAACGGCGTCTGCAAATGTTGAAGGGCGAGGCCAAGAAAGTGGCCAGCTTGGATGACGGCGGGATCGTGCCCGTTTACGAAATTGACGAGTGGAACGGCCGGCCCTATGTGGTTTCGAAGTACATCGACGGTTGCAATTTGTCGGAGTATTTGGCGTTAAACTCACTGACACATCACCAGATTGTGGAAATCGTTGAACGGGTGGCTCGGGCGGTCAATCACGCGCATGCCAAGGCTGTCGTCCACCAGGATCTCAAGCCGGCCAACATTTTGATTGATCGGCAGGGCCAGCCACACATCACGGATTTCGGGCTGGCGATTCATCAAACGGAACGCCGTGCCATGAAGGGCAGGCGAGCCGGCAGCCCGCAATATATGTCGCCTGAACAGGTCCGCGCTGAAACGCACAAGATCGACGGTCGGACCGATGTCTGGAGCCTGGGAGTCATGCTGTATGGAATGCTGGCGGGCCGGCTGCCGTTTGATGAAAAGTCGACATCCGAAGTCTTCGCGGCAATCATGGACCACCAAATCGTTCCGCCTCGCCAATTCAACGACGCGATTGACGAAAACTTGCAAGACATCGTCATGAAATGTTTGCAAGAAGACATCAACGACCGGTATTCCACGGCAAATGACTTGGCGGACGCCCTGCAAAAGTGGCGCACCGCAGGAACCGGGTCCAACGCGTGGAAATGGGTCATTCCATCCGTGGCCGTTGTGATGCTGACCGTGTTGGGCTGGTGGCTGAACAGTGATCCTCCACCCCAACCACCACCGGCACCACCCACGTCAGACCCCAACGTGACGCTGGATGTGACACGCGCGTTTTTTTCACCAACAAACGGTGAACGCGTATCGCAAACGTTCTCGGAAGCGACGGACGAGTTTTCGATCGAACTTGGCAACGACGTGCAGATCAAAGCCAAACTCGATCGACCGGCTTATGTTTATGTTCTCTGGATCGAAGCCGATGGCAGTGTCACGCCGATGTATCCCTGGCAAAACTTCAAATGGGATCAGCGTCCCGCGGACAAGCTGGTGACCGAAATCACGTTGCCGGATGATCGAAGCGGATGGGAAGTTGGCGGCCCGCCGGGCATCGAAACGATCGTCCTGTTCGCTCGGGATGAGCCACTGCCGCGCGATTTCCATGCGGAACAGGAGCTTGGCAAGTTTCCGTCCATTCCGCTTCCGGAGACACTCAAGCGTCGCGGTCCGCGAAATCCGGATCAACCCCGGCCTTTGCGCGTGATCGATGATGCAACTCGGCAGCGCGTGTTCGAAGACTCGTTGCGATCTGAGTTCCCCTACATCAAGTCGATCAGCTTTCCAAATCTGGGCACAACGCAACTCGAGTGATCGGCGGTTCGCGTTGCCTGAACAACAGGAGAAACCATGAACACGATACGAGTTCGCTTGTGTTGCGCGATGGTGTGGCTTGTCCTCGGATGCGGTGATTCGACAAGCGAGAAGTCCGAGTCGATTCAGGCCAAAAACGAACATGGGAAGTCTGAACCCACAATTCCCGTCGCTTCCCGAAATCAAAGTCCAAGTGGCCCGGAATCAAGCCGACCTGCAGAACCGGCAATTCAGCAGCACCCCGCTCGACACGGTCAGTCACAGCCCAGCCCAGCGGTTGCCGATAATCCGCCGTTCGCTGCAAGGTCTGGGTCGGGCAGCGATGAAACGCGTCGCCGCGGGTCGAGAAACGATCAGGACGACGTTGCCGGAGCCGTTGAACGCGTGGAAGACATTGGCGTCGAGCGTCGAGCGATTTCCGATTCCTGGGTGCTCGACCATTTCTCAACGTTCAAACGGCAGGATTTGCCCGAGTTCATGCTCCCGGTGAAAGTCGCGTTGGCAGTCGTGGGTGAACTGCATCAACCCGGACAGATTGAAGTTCCCGTGGATACCGACCGAGACGGTCAAACTGATGTGTGGGTGTACTACATCGGTGACCAGCCGGCCCTTGCCGAAACCGATCGATTCGACACCGGATGTCGGGATTTCCGCTACGACATCCGGACCGGCCAAGGCACGAGGAGTCTGTACTGGTTCACCGAATCGGCGATCGAACTGCCGATTGATGTTCCACCCGTATTGATCCCCGATGTCTACGACCTGTGTTGGAAATCGCCAGCCGGCAAGCTCGCCCGCACGCGGATCGCGGAACTGGCAAACCAAGTCTTGACGGATTTGCCAAGCAAGCTGGCACTGCTCGCGAAAGAGTCTCGACCCGAGGATATTGATGCGCGCGTCACGCAAAGTGCGGAGCACGCCACCGCGTTGATTCCGAAGCTCATGCGATTTCATCAGGAACAAGGGTTCGAGAAATCGCTTCGGCATCCGTGGGGCTTCGAGGTGAAGTACGTCGGATTCGATCTCGATCAAGATGCCGCAGGCAAGCAAGAAGTACTCGCCGGATTCTCGCCGTTGGGTGTTCACGAAATTCAATTCTACAAGACCGACTGGCACGTGGCCGACGATCTATTGGCGGATGTCACCCTGGATCGAGGCGAAATCCAGATGGTGGCCATCGAGGACCGGCATTACTTTCCGATCGACGAGTATTGGGTTCGAGCCGCGGCGGGAACCCGCGAGTCACTCGCGAAGCGATTCCTGGCACCGGCCGTGGAGGCCTGGCAATCCCACGACTGGTACCGTGCGGTGGCACTCATGAGACGCGCCACGCAATGTGCGGCCTTGTTGGGTGATCTGCAACTTGACTCGAAATCATTTCCGAAGGAATTCACCAGCCCGCCGCGCGGAGGCATCAAACACCAGCGGGCCAAACAGAACTGGATATTCGATGTCGCCGGCTTTCCCGCCGAGCAAGTCCTCGACGCAGCAACGCACCTGGCATGGGAACCCGACAAAAGTGCGACGAGTTCGATTCGCGAAATAGCAGGTTACAAGGCGACTCGGCGCGAGTACTCCGAGGCACTGGCCTGGTATCGCCT
Source organism: Planctomycetota bacterium (assembly GCA_027622115.1). Classification (GTDB taxonomy): domain Bacteria; phylum Planctomycetota; class Planctomycetia; order Planctomycetales; family Planctomycetaceae; genus JAQBZS01. The sequence continues at coordinate 30,631 of JAQBZS010000001.1, forward strand.
CTGCCTAAAATCGGCCAAGAAGACCAGCCAAGCCGTCATTCAAGTCAACGTCTTGGAGTCGATGAGCGAAATCCATCGTCATCTCGGCAGCTACGACCAGGCACTGCAATGCTTGTTGGACGCCGGCGACCTGGAAGCATCTTTGTCGTACCAACGCGATCTCGTGAAAAACCTGGGCGTGATGGGTGGCGATAGCGGCGACCCCGAAGCCATTGAACGCAACATGCACATGCGAACGCATTCGATGACGGTCAACCGAAGTGCGCGGCTCGCGATGATCGCGTCCATTCGAAACAGCCTGGGAGAACGCAACCGCGCGGAAGCTTTGCTGGCGGATGCCGAACGACTTGCTCATTCGGTCAAACACGGATACCTCGAAGCGGACTTGTTGAACTTACGAGCGAAGTGGGATATCGCCGATCGCCAGTGGGACATTGCCGAGCAGCGGCTTAACCGCGCCATGCGACTCGTGGCCGATCAAATTGATAAGCAAGCGGCACACGATCGCGGCAAGCAACTGCTCGATTCCGGGCGAGCCATGCATCATTTTCAAGTGGTCGATCACCGCATTGTGCTGGATGTGGGCATGTCGTCGAGGACCAGCCCGAATTCCTACCGTGCTTTGAGCGCTTCATTGATGGCACAACTTGCTCTAGCACGCAGCCAGGTTACAGAAATCGAACCGGCCGAGGCCCGTCAATGGTTGACCACCGCCGTTAAATGGCAACGACAATCGCTGGATTGGAGCGAAGCAGCCCACGACCAATCGGGTGCGCTCGCCGGCCGACTGCATCTTGCGAACATCCTGGCCCGTCAAGGACAACTCGCGGCCGCCCGCGCCTTGAACGTCAAAGTGGTGCTACAGGCCGAATCCGAAAGAGCCTTCGAACTCGTGTGGCAGTCACACGCCCTCAGTGGCCAAATCAGCGCCCAAGAAAACGACGTCCCCGCAGCGATCGCCGCCTACGAACGCGCGGCGAAAGTTGTGGAACACGTTCGAGCGGGCATTCACAGCGAGTCGGTCCGTCGTGGAATCTTTGGTGCCAAATTGCAGGTCTATCAACAACTGGCATTGCTCTATTGGCGAGCACGCGAGACCGAGCCCGCTGACGCGCGGGGAGCGTTGGATCTGAAGATCTGGCAGTGCATGGAACGCTCCAAAGCGCGGACGCTGCTCGACATGGTTGGCGGCCGACCGATGCGAGTCAAAGGAGACACGGTCGTGGCCGTGGCCAACAGCGATCCACGATTGCTCGATCCGTTGATCGGCCGGAAACGCAGTTTGCCACAACAGACTCCCGTTCTGGATGCACGTGCGAAACTCGACAGGCGCGAGTTGGCGTCGCTGACCAGTGTCGAGCCGGTCGATCTGAAAACCGTGCAACAGGAACTCGGCCCGAATGTCGTGCTGATCGAATACTTCATCGCGGAAGACGACCTCTTGGTGGCCGTCATTTCGATGGACACGCTCAAAGTGGTTTCCATCGCGGGCTGGGGCGGGCCACAACTCCACAGCGAAGTCGAAAAATTCCGCCGAAAGCTGGAAGACTTGGACGAGCTATACGCGGCCGATGCAAGCGCGTTATTCAGTCGCCTGCTGGAACCGTGCCTGTCAGGCCAGACTGGTGATTCAATCAAGCAGTTGTGCATCGTTCCCGCTGGTGCGCTGCATTACGTCCCCTTTGATGCATTCCTGATGCCCGCGGGCGAATTCGTCACTGAACGATTTATTGTGTCATACGCTGCGAGTGCCAGCGCGTTGGTCTACGCCATGCACCGGCGCGGTCAAGCACCACCATCGCAACTCGAGTCCCAGGACCGAACGCTCGTCGTTGCCGAACCCATGCCACGGATCGACTATGGATCACTCCCGGGTGCCGTGCTTGAGGGCGAGCGAATTCGTGATGTCGCCAGTGAACCCAAAGACTTTCTTCAAGGCCGCGCGGCCACCGAACGCAATGTCGTCGCGTCCCTGACCCAGGCCAAATACTTTCACTTCGCGGGTCATACGGATTTGCCGCCGAGCGGCCCGATGCAAGCCGCGCTGTTGTGTACGGAAGACGTGGACTTCGATGGCCGGCTGGAAGTCCAGGAGATCTTCGAACTGGATTTGCGAGCCTGCGAATTGGCGGTCTTAAGCGCCTGCGAAACGCGGCTGGGGCGCTCAAGTCGCGGTGATGAAATCGTGGGGCTGGAACGAGCCTTTCTCCGAGCGGGAATCCCGACTGTCGTCGCCAGCTTGTGGAAGGTCGAGGACGCATCGACGTCATTACTGATGGAGACGTTCTACGCCAACTTGTGGCAGAAAAAGCTGCCGCGAGCCGAAGCCCTTCGTCAGGCTCGTTTGTCGCTAATACGCGACCCCAAACAGATTGCGGACAGAGCGCGATCACTCACCGTCGAATTGGCCCGTCGTGGTCGCGGTCCCAAGTCCCCCACCCCACGTCCGTTTGTTGCCGGGATCACAACCAAGCCGAATGCCAAGGCGCACCCCGGACTTTGGGCCGGCTTCGTCATTTCTGGAGACTGGCGATAGTTGGAACGATCAGGGTCAGCCGTCATCAGTGGTGTGAGCCGAAGCTTATTCCGCATTCTGAAAGTGATGCCGCACGGCGCGACCGCTGATGGTCTCTTTGCGGAGAAGTTCCTGAGCGACGGCTTCGATCGCTTTGGCATGTTGCTCACCGCCCAGCACGTGTTCGGTCTTGTTCAACATGCGGCGCGCGAGTTTTTGAATGTGTCGTTCATTGGTCGCTCGCATGGACAACAACTGTTCGACGCTGCGCAAATCGTGGGCGGCACCTTCCGTGCAATACCGACCGGTAAACCGACTCTCAGCGACCATGCCCGCCAGCAGGATCAGCACTTCGTCTTCGAGTTGATCCTGCGATGCCTTCGAGCGTCCCTTTTGAATCTTGCAGGCTCCCAGGCGGCTGTCCCCGGATTGCAGTTGCGAGGGTGAGATCGTGACTTTCTCGATCGGCCGCCCCAACGACACGGCCATCCCCGCGTGCCCAGCCTCATGCCAAGCCGTTGCGGTCAGGTGGAACGTGGCAGCTGGCGACGGTTCTTTGGATGGCGGGGGGTCATGCTTCATGGGGATTAGTCTAAATACTTTTCCGCGCGAATCTACGACATCGCAAATCAAACAGGCATTCACGCTATCCTCGATTCGGCTGATCGGAATGTTGCTTCGCGAAGAAGTGATGCAGAAAGTTGGCCGGAACAAGCTCTGCGCAGTTCCGGCAGCCGTACGGCACAAAGCCGCAGAGCGGCGACAGCAAACGTCAACACACGATTCCGATCCTGCTGTCGCTGCTCCGCAGCTTTCCGAATGGTCCGACACCCCTTCAACGCAATCTTTCGGGTCTAAAAGAGAATGCGGTTTCTCACACATTGTGAATGATCCGCTTGTACGATTGATCGATGCTTGTCGATCGATGATTGTTGATGTTCGAAGTGCGTTCGCGCATTTCATCAAGCAGCAATTCTGTGAGGAGATCGCGATGCAACATTCCTACGCGTGCGGAACTAACGATCACGACGTGTCGCGCAGGCGAATGTTGGGCGCGCTTGCCGGAACGGCGGCGAGCTCGATGGGGTTCGGCTCGTTGTTACAGCCCGCTGTCGCCGCACAAATCCAGCGAAAACAGAAACAGGTGATCGTGATTTGGCTCGACGGCGGCATGAGCCAACTTGAGAGCTGGGATCCGAAGCCGGAAACGGAATTCGGCGGCCCATTCCGCGCGATTCCCACAGCGGTGCCCGGCGTGCATCTCAGCGAACTCATGAGTCATACCGCCAAGGTAATGGACAGGATTTGCGTGGTCCGCAACATGTCGACCGTCGATGAGAATCATTCCACGGGGGTGCCTCGGGTTCTGCGCGGCGATCCGAAGAATCGCGGTGTCACGTATCCGTATCTCGGAGCGGCGGTCGCCAAGTTGCTGGAATCGGAACGAAACGCATTGCCGCCCTACATCTGGGTCAAGCCGGGGCGAGGCGGCTACATCTGGCAGCATGCCGGATTCCTCGGGCCGAAGTATGGGGCACTGGCGCTCGGCGACGGCAAGCCGCCGATTCACATTCACCGCCCGGATTCCATTACGGACAAGATCGACGCCGATCGCAACGCCCTGCGGCTGAAAGCCAACGAGCGATTTCGCCAACGCCGTTTGGAAACGGAAATCGGAGCCTACGAATATTCCTTCCAAACCGCGTTGCAATTGATGAAGCGGAAGGACTTGTTCGACGACACCAAGGTGCCGGCGAAAGACGTGGAACGCTACGGTCGACATCCCTTGGGACGGCACCTGTTGCAAACGCGACGGTTGATCGAGGCGGGAGTGCAGTTCGTGCAATGTCATTCGTACCACTGGGACACGCACGGCGACAATTTCAACATGCATCGCGAACTGGTCCCGCAAATCGACCAGCCTTACGCCGCGCTCATCGAGGATCTCAGCGAACGCGGAATGCTCGACAACGTGCTGGTGGTCTTGATGTCGGAATTCGGTCGCACGCCGAAGATCAACCAGCGGTTGGGGCGAGACCATTGGCCGGAAGCCTGGTCACTGGCATTGGCGGGCAGCGGCATCAAGCGCGGTCATGTCGAAGGCAAGACGACGCCAAACGGTGCGTGGGTGGATTCGCCCGAGCAGTATGATGCCGGTCATTTGTTCCACACGATCTTTCGCTGCATCGGCGTTGATCCGAGCAGGACGGAATACCTCAACAACGGTCAGCCGCTGCCGATCGCGCATGACGACATGTCGGTGATCAAGGCCGTGATGGCGTGATTTCACCGAGTTGACATTGTTTGTCAAAGACCTGACGATTCCAGGCTGAATATGAATCTTGAGCACCTTGAATTGAACATATGAGGCCCACGTGACACGTCGCCGGGGAAGGCTATTTAGCCCGATTGAATCGATCTTTCGACCAAGCAAGGCCCGCCAACAACGAGCGGGTGCTTCGAAGTCGAACCCCGTCAAGATCCCGATTTACGACGAAGAGGAACGCGACCTGTTGCGAACGGCGAGTCGGTTCAACTCGCAACTCATGGATTTCCTGAGGCCGCACATCCGTGCGGGCATCACGACGATTGCGATCGATCAGTTGGCCACGGATTACACACGCGATCATGGTCATACGCCGGCGTGTCTCGGGTATCTCGGATATCCCAAAGCCATTTGCACCAGCATCAATGAAGTTGTCTGTCACGGCATTCCGGACGCCACGGTGCTCCGGCCGGGCGACATCGTCAACGTCGATTTGACCACCATCGTCAACGGCTGGCACGGGGATCAATCCGAGACGTTCATGATCGGAGAAGTGTCCGAGGATGCTCGCCAACTTGTGCAGGCGGCGTTCGAAGCGTTGTTCGTCGGCATTCGAGCCGCGAAGCCGCATGGTCCGGTTTCACTGATCGGCCAAGCGATCTACGACTTTGCCAAGGTCCGCGAGTTGGGCGTTGTGCGCGAATATCAGGGACATGGGATCGGCCGCGAGTTTCACCAAGATCCGGGCATCCCGCACTTCCCGGAAGCTCGTTCTCGAAAACACATTTTGCAGCCGGGCATGTGTTTCACGGTCGAACCGATGCTGAATCGAGGCTCCTGGCGGACGCAATTGAATAAGCAGGATGGCTGGACCGTTCGCACGCTCGATCACAAGCTTTCCGCCCAATTCGAACACACGATCCTGATGACCGAATCCGGCCCGGAAATCATGACCTTGACCAAGACCGGCCCACAAGAAGGCGACGTGGTCAAGTCGTCATTTTGATCCTGCGAGTTGGTAAAGTCTCTGCTGCCGAACGCTTGAACTCCGGTGATCGTCTTGAGTTCGGGTTTGTCACGTTTGACCGCACGCCGTAGACGCGCGTTTGCAGACAGGCTGAGTTGCCGGGTCGACCAACGTGTCCTCAAACGCGCGTGCCTACGGCGTGCGGTTAAACGAGCCGCCGTCCCACTAGACACGACAACACTGCGTCGTGCAGCAATACAACGCCAAACAACCAACAACTTAAAGAAATGCCGAACTACATAGCAAAATCACTGGCTAGTATCGTCGCGTTGACGCACGTTTGCGTTGCCGACGAACCGGCGGTCCCGGATGCGAGGCTCCTCGATACATCCGGCTTCGTTCATGTTGGACGGCTGACGACGCTGTCGGGTCAGTCCGTCACGCTTCAGACGGCTGCCATGTCGCTGACCTTGCCCTTTGCAAAGATCCTCCGGATTGACCAATTCCCGGCGAGGCCCGTGCTGAATTCGCGATGGTTGGTTGTCTTGGCAAACGGCGACAATCTCTACATCGACGCTCGGCCGCAAGGAATTGCCATCGACGACACCGCGCTCTCCGGTCGGTTCCCAGTCGGCGAAGACTCGGCATCCGTCGCCGTTCCACTCGAAACCGTACGCGGCATTCTGATGCACGTTCCCGAGTCGGCGGCCCAGCGGTCTCAGTTCTTGAAGCAAATGGAATCCAGCCAAGAAGATGGCGATGTTTTCGTGTTGCGAGCCGGAGATCGAGTCATCGGCGAGGATCCGGAACTCGGGCCGGACGGATTCAAATTGAGCGTCGGTGCCGGCGTCACCAAGCTGAAACGGGAAGACGTGCAGTGGATTCGATTCAATCCGAAGCTCGTCAGCTTTCCGGACACCCAAGGTCCAATCACGCTCGTCGGACTCACCGACGGCTCGCGACTCACCGTGAGCGGGATCGAATGGCAACTGGCCGATGAAAACCAAGCCCCCGACGCCGGATCGATCGCACGCGTCAAATTGAAGACGGCGTTCGGCCCGTCGATCACCGTGTCCGCAAAGCACATCGCCTCGATTCAGCCGCTCGGACACGGTCCCGTGTATCTTTCGGACCTCAAACCCATCGAATACACATTCACGCCGTTCCTGTCTCGGAAGTGGACCTACCAACTCGACCGGTGCGTGACCGGCGGCCCGTTGCGAGTTCACGGGACCCGGTTCGACAAGGGCATCGGACTGCACAGCCAATGCCGGTTGACGTATGACCTGGGACAACGCTTCGCCGGATTCCGCAGCGTGGTGGATCTGGATGATTCGGCCAGCGAATTCGGCAGCGCGGTGTGTCGAGTCGAACTTGACGGTCGGTTGGCATGGAGCAGCGGCCCATTGACCGCTTTGGGTCCGTCCGTCACGGTGGGGCAGTCCGCGACGAGTGGACTACTGGATGTGTCCCACTGTCAGCGGCTCACAATCGTGGTGGAGTTTGGTGCTCGAGGCGACATTCAAGATCACGTCGATTTGCTGGACGCGGTGTTGATCCCCAAGGCGACTGGTGGAAATTGATGACGACGGCGGAACTCAAGAATGTCCTGGTCGGCACGGCGGGCCATATCGATCACGGCAAGACGCGGCTCGTCGGGCGATTGACGGGCACCGACACGGACCGGCTGCCCGAAGAGAAAGCCCGTGGAATTTCGATCGACCTCGGCTTCGCACATTGGCAAGCCGACGGCTTCATCTTCGGCATGGTGGACGTACCCGGGCACGAACGCTTCGTCAAGAATATGGTGGCCGGAGCAACCGGTGTGAACATCGCGCTGCTGGTGATTGCCGCCGACGACAGTGTCATGCCGCAAACTCGCGAACACCTGGAGATCATGGATCTGCTGGGCGTGAAGTCCGGCGTGATCGCCATCACGAAGACGGACATCGTTGAACCTGATTTTGTTGAATTGGTCGAGGCGGAGATCGAGGAACTCGTGGAGGGAACGTTTCTTGAGGGCTGCCCGATCGTGCCAGTGTCATCGGAAACGGGGGAGGGGATCGATCAACTCAAAGCCGCGCTGACCGAACTCGCGAAGACCGGCCA
>JAQBZS010000398.1 GCA_027622115.1 Planctomycetota bacterium
TAAAACCGCTTGCGAAGCACACACCCCCAAAATCGCCGCATAAACCATCGAATGGGCCGATTTCACCCAAACCGTTGGGATCGCTTGCTCGATGCGTTCGACTTCAACTTGGTGAAACCAATCGTCGCCAAAATCGAACCAGTAGCCGAACACTCGATCCGCCTTCAATTCCAACTCGTCCAATGTCGTCGTCCGCGCGTCATGATCGCTCTTCTTTCGCCGTTTGCCAGATTCCGGGATGCCGTAGTTCGGGCCGGCTTTGTCGTGCGGGCGGCTGCCAAACTGAAACTCGTACAAATGTTCGTCGAAACGATGCCTGGATGAACGACAGATACCGTCCCTGCGTCGGAGTGAATTCTGCCATGGGATTCCTTTCGCGAATTCATGTCGTGCGTGCCTCCCAGTCGATCACGAATCGAACGGTTCCTCATCGGACGCACCTCTGCCGACGTTTTAAGCATCGTCGCCGAAGCGTTCAATAAACGCGTCTTCGGTCAAGACTTGGATGCCGAGGGTTTCGGCTTTGGCGAGTTTGCTGCCGGCCTTTTCTCCGGCCACCACGAAATCCGTCTTCTTCGACACACTCCCCGCGGGCTTGCCGCCGAGCTTGTGGATGAATTCCTTGATGCCGTCGCGGGTGAACTTCACCAACGTCCCGGTGACGACAATCGTCTTACCTTCAAGCAACTTCGGCGCGGCGACTTCGTCGGACTCTTCGATCGGCTGCCCAAAGTTCAGCCCGAGTTCCCGCAATTCGTCCATCGCTCGCATGCCACTCTCCGACTGGAAAAACGCCGCCACCGAAGCAGCAATGATCGGGCCGATCTCACCAACTTCCGCAAGCGTCTCCTGGGTCTGCTCCGCGATCGCGTCCATTGTACCGAAGCGATCCGCCAGAATCTGAGCGTTGCGAGTGCCGACATGGCGAATGTTCAAACCCGTCAACAGTCGCCAGAGAGGTCGTTCCTTGGACGCTTCAATCCCCGCGATCAACTTGTCGATCGACTTTTGCCCCATGCGTTCCAACTTCAACAAGTCTTCCGTGCGGTCGCGCAGTCGGTAGATGTCCGGCAAGCTCTTGAGCAGTTCCGCGTCGAGGAGTTGTTCGACGAGCTTGATCCCCATGCCCTCGATGTCCATCGCGCCACGCGAGGCGAAGAAGCGGATTGTTTCGCGGAGCTGAGCGGGACACGTAGGGTTGGGACAGCGGACGTAAACTCCGTCTTCGTCCTGCACGGCTTCCGTGTCGCACACCGGGCATGTTGTCGGAAATTCGAAAGGTGTTTCGGAACCGTCGCGTTCGTGTTCTTCCACGCGAACCACGTGCGGGATGATCTTGCCGGCTTTCTCGACCACCACCGTGTCGCCGATCATCACGCCCAATCGCTGCACTTCGTCTCGGTTGTGCAAGCTCGCTCGCGACACCGTCGTGCTGGCGATTTCGACGGGCGCCAGATGAGCCACTGGCGTGAGCGCCCCCGTCTTGCCGACTTGGATCGAGATCTCTTCAACTTTGGTGACGGCTTCGTACCGCTCCCACTTATAGGCGATCAACCACCGCGGGCTCTTCGTGGTGTTGCCGCACACAGCTCGCTCGTCAAAACGGTTTACCTTGAGCACGATGCCGTCCACCTCGAATTCCAGCATCCCCAATCGCTCGGCCATGTCGTGAGCTTGTTCGAGTGCCCGCTCCATGCCGCGCGCCGTGCGGACGTCCGGCACGATCGGCAATCCGTAGCCCTTCAGCGACGCCAGATAGTGCTCGTGGTCGGTGAACTCGGCCCCTTCTTGATAACCGATCCCGTGCGAGAAGAAGCGAATCTTGCGAGCCGCACACTGTTTTGGGTCGAGTAACTTCAACGCGCCCGCCGTGGCGTTGCGAGGATTGGCAAATACGGCACCTCCGGCCTTTTCCTGCTGGGCGCGGATGTGGGCGAAATCGGGATTGCTGATGTAGGCTTCGCCGCGAACCTCGAGAATCGCGGGTGGATTCCCGTCCAGCACCAGCGGCACGCCGCCAATGGTTTTCGCGTTGTTCAAGATGTCGTCGCCCTCGCGACCGTCGCCGCGCGTGAGCGCCTGCGTGAGCCGTCCCTGCTCGTAGATCAGCTCCAAAGCCACGCCGTCGATCTTGTACTCCAGCGAATACTCGACCTGTTCCTGGTCCAACAGCTTTTGCACGCGCTTGTCGAATTCCACCAATTCGGCGTCGTCGTACACGTTGTCGATCGACAGCATCGGCAGACGATGCGGCAGCGTGGTGAAGCCGGAAATCGGTTCGCCGCCCACTTTCTTCGTGGGGCTGTCCGGCGAATCGAGTTCGGGGTTCTCGGTTTCGAGCTGCTCCAATTCCTTCATCAACTGATCGAACTTCAGATCGGTGATTTCCGGTCGAGCCTCGACGTAGTACAGCCGATTGTGCCGCCAAAGCTCCGAACGCAGGTTCTCGATCTTCTTTGCGATTGTGGCGAGTTTCTTGGCCATTGTGTCCTCGATCAAAAATCAATCTGCAATCAGTCGTACGCCATTTCGACGCCGGCGGGCAATTGGGCGTTGGTTTCCTCGTACTCCAAATAGTGCGACACATGCGTCAAATACGCGCGCCGCGGCCGGACTCGCTCGACGACCTCCAATGCCTGCCCCACACAGAAGTGCGACTTGTGCGCCTTGGGGCCGAGCGCGTCAATGATCAACACGTCCAGCCCTTCGAGCAGTGGCCAGCTTTCATCGGGAATGTGACTGACGTCCGTGCAATAGGCCACATTGTTGATGCGAAACCCCAAGATCGATCGATTGCCGTGATCGAGCCGAATCGGTCGCAACAACGCACCGCGCACCACGAATGGGTCGGCCTCAATCCGTTCGAAATGCACCCGAGGCAACGCGAATCGGTGCAGCGTGGGATCGGGCTTCATGAACGCGTAATTGAACGACTGCCGCAGTTGCCGTTCCGTGGGCTCGTCGCAAAACAGCGGGATGGAAATGTCGAGCCGGTGGCCGAAGATGCGCAGATCATCCAGCCCCATGATGTGGTCCGCGTGACCGTGTGTGAACACGGCGGCGTGGATGTTATCGACGCGTTCCCGCACGAGTTGCAGACGCAATTCGGGCGGTGCGTCGATCACGAAATTGCCCTGCGACGTGCGGACCAGCACCCCGCAACGCATGTGTTGGTTGCGGGGATTGTCCGACATGCAGACTCGGCAGTCGCACCCGATCACGGGCACGCCCACACTGGTTCCGGTCCCCAGGAGAACCATCTGGTTCGCTTGACTACCGGACGGAATCAGCGGGCGGCGACTGGTCGATTCTGCGGGATTCATCAATGCGGTTCCGACTCACGGCTTGGCGTGGAGCTGGATCGTATCCTGCTTGCTCGACGCGACCACTTCGATGGGAATCCGCCACCGCTGCGTCTGGACGCGACAAACTCCGCCGGTGCCTTCGCGACAGAAGTTGTACGTGACCGCGACCAACAACGTGGCCTTGCCGTCCCCGGAGATGGGGACGTCGAACGTGATCGCCGTGCCGGAACCCTCGGCCACGCGGCGCGATTCAAGATGCTCGGCCGCAATCAACGTCTGCTTGTTTTCCGCACGCAGTCGCACGGTGGTCTTGGCCAATTTGTTGAGCTTGAAGCCTTCCGGCAGATCCAACGCGACATTGAATTTGACGGCGGAAATCTTGCCGACGGTCTGCGCCACGACCTGTTCGATCGGCTTGCCGGTAAACGGGTCGAACGGTGTCTTCGGGGGATTCGGCGGAACGAGTTTGTCGATCTTCAGTTCGGTCGTCTCTTTCGTTTTGAGGTCGGCCAAGAGCAACCGATGATTGTTGGTGTCCGCGATGTAGAGCCGCCCGTTGGCAATCGCCAGCCCGGCCGGTTCCGACAACTCCACAGGACCAAGCTTCTTGCCCGCCTTACCGGTTCCCAGCCACGTCACGCCATTGTTGTTCTTCAAGTCCACGCGTTTAATTTTGTGGTTGTACGAATCGGCCACGTACAGAAATCCGTCGTGATGCGCGATGCCCAGCGGATGCTGCAATCGAGCGACTCGACCCTTGCCGTCCACGTCGCCGAATGAAAACAAGGACTGACCGAACTCCAGTTCGGATTGCCCCACGATCGTCGTCACTCGCGCGCCCTTGCCGACGCCGATCTTGCGGACCGCCGAGCCCTCGCTGTCGACGACGTACATGAATTTTCCGTCGTTGGCGACTCCGGACGGCTGAGCGAACGCGGATTCGGTGAGGCTGCCGTTCAATATGTCTTCACGACCGGAACCGGCATAGGCCTGAATGAGATCGGTTCCTAACTTGTGCATCCACATCTGATGGGGACCGGCCATGGCGATGTACAGCACGCCGTCCATGTGCGTCAGAGCCCAAGGGCTGTTCAACGCAGTCGTCTTGAGCGGCCCCTTGGTGCTGCGTCGGCGATCCTGTTCTCCGGTACCGGCCAGCGTCGTGACCTTGCGGGCCTTGAGGTCGATCGCCCGCAGCAAATGATTTTCCGTGTCGGCGACGTACAGCGTTTCGCCCACCAAGCACATGCCTTGCGGGTGATCGAATTCGGCTTCAGCGTATCCGCCGTCCTTGTGGCCGATGGCTCCCGAACCAATCGCATCGATCAGGGTGCCGTCGAGTGTCGAGATCACGATGCGGTTGTGATTGCTGTCCGAAATGAACAAGCGATTGCCCGGTTCGTCGGTCAGCAACTTGCCGGGGTATTTGAGCGGCGTCGGTTCGCGAGTGGCCCCTTCGAGATCCAGGCGAATCGGCGTCTCGTCGAGCGTCCCGGTCGCACGGTGATACTTCACCAGACGGTCGACCACGATGTCCAACACTTCGCGGTTGCCTTCGCCGGATCGCATAAAGCAGGCGTTGCCTTCAGCATCCATGACCAGAATGCTCGGCCAAGACCGCACACCGAACTTGTTCCAGATGGCCATCTTGTTGTCGTTCACCACCGGGTGCTTGATTTCGTACCGCACGATGGCCTGACGGATGGATTCGGTGTCTTTTTCGTTGTCGAATTTCGCGGAATGGCAGCCGATGACGACCAACTGATTGGGGTACTTCTTCTCGAGGTAATCCAAATCGGGCAGCACGTGGATGCAGTTGATGCAGCAGAAGGTCCAGAAATCGATGATGACAATCTTGCCTCGCAAGTCCTTCATGCTGATCGGAGCGGCCGTATTCAGCCAACCCGCGACACCATCGAAAATACCGGCTGGCACCTTGATCTTATTGGGCAGCGGATATTCCGGAGCCAATTTTGGCTTCTCCGGGGCATCCGGCGGATCGTCCGTTTTCTTGGCGCCTGTTTTCTTGACGTCCTGCGTCTTCGGATCGCCCGTTTCCTGAGCAAAGCCTTCGGCGACCGCACCAATTGAGAAACCGGCAATGGCGGCAGCCAGAGCCAGAGACAGCACTCGAAACTTGATTCCAACGCTCCGACCGGCATGTGGGAAAGTCATCAAAAAACCTCGATGAAGCGGGACTTGAAGCCGCCGTTGCACGTTGGGAAGGATTGAACGTGAGGCAACGAGAGGCGGAGTGGGTGATGCCGGTTGATCCGTCGGCACGCGTGCGCGGAGTCTAGTCCAATCCACGTCGAAGTGTCATCGCTGCGGGCTCTGCGGTGAATTCGACGAGGAATCGTTTGCGGTCGTCCTACGTCGAATCGAGTCATCAGGCGGACCGAGTTCGCCAGCGATTTGGATCCGACGCGCCATGCACGACAGCCAGAATCACAATCCAGTCTGCCTTCACCACAAAAAAGATGATGTATGGGAATCGCTCAATCTTGGTGAAGTGTGCCGGCGGAATGTCAAACGGAAACGACTCTGGGCTTCCGTCGATTCAGTGAACCGTTGATTGACATTTTCTCGAAAGCGATTTGCGAGCACGGCTGAAATGCCCTCGTAATAATCAGCGCGCTTGCCAAGTCATCAGGCACGGCTGAATGAAAACGCAGGCGACTAGGCACGTCGAGCATCCACTCTGGACCACATTTCCTCTTGAGTCGCTCCGGCAACCTTTCGTCGATGATCAGCTTTGTCATTGTGGCACCTACCCAAAAGTACAATTCTTGTCTTGAGTTTAGCGTGATCTCGGGCGATCAAGCGAGGGAATCTTGGTTATGAGTATGAGCCGATTCCGTCTTGATTCGCCGTCGTTTCCCGGAATCGTTCTAAACATAAGAGCCTGTCGACCGGTTTCGGCTTGCTCGCTTCTGCTGATATTTCCACCGCCCAGGCCGAGACAAGTTGTCAGACTTCGCTCTGTAATTCCGCGATACGGAAGTTCCAGCCGATGCTCCATGATGTGGCCGTGCCCGTCTCGTCGAAGGCTCGGACCCACGCTCGATAGTTGCCGACTGCCAATGCCAGCGTAGGGGTGACGGAATTGGTCGCACTGCCGACGTAAATCAACGACTTGATGCCTCGCGTGAGATCGTTGACCTGCAATTCGTAGCGAACGGCTCCGACCGGGATCGTCCACGAGATTATCGGTGCGGTGTTGGTCAGCGTTCCGAGTGGTGTCAGCCCGACCGGTGGCCGATTGATGCGGATGACTCCGGAATCTTGCCAGCCGCTTTTTATGCCGCTTGAGGTCACGGCTCGGATGCGGGCCGTGTATTTGCCGATTGCAAAGTCCGCAGCGAGCGTCAGCGAAGTGAGTGCATGCCCCGGGATACTCAGCATCAGGCGGTTGTCGGCCACGCGGCGGACTTCGACGTCGTAAGTCGCCGCAGTCGCGACCGACGTCCAGGTGATGGAAT
>JAQBZS010000399.1 GCA_027622115.1 Planctomycetota bacterium
GGGCGAAGTACTCATCAGCAGGCAGCGATCGTTTCTCGCCGCGAAGTTTGAAGATTTCGATTTCCAGTGCATCGCGACGACGACGATCCGCAACCGACAGTCGCTGTTCTGCCGCACTTGGAACCAAGTGCCATTGATGGGCTCGCAACCCGTCAAGAGAAGCCTCTGTTTCTTGGTCGCTGTCTGATTTGCCAACAGCCCGGACGCCTCGAAACCAGTCGCCGCGCACACCTTGTCCGTCTCCATTGTCATCCAATAAGGAATGCTCCGTCGCAAGTCGCCCTTCCGTGGCGTAGAACTCTTGGGTTTGCCGAGCCGCCGTCAGCCACGCTTCCAACAGCGACGTTTGCCCGTCCTGATCGACATCGGTCGACGGGTCCCCGATCGCGGACGCCATGTAGCTGCCGAAGCGAGCGAAGTTGTTCTCCGCCCCGCTCTTGGTGGCCGTCACGATGACACGATTGGGCGAAGCTAGCTTAAGAAACTGTCCACTCGACGACGCGCAATTGACGACGGCGAGCGGGCGTGTGCAGTCGCTCAACCAACTGCCCAGCTCCGCCGCAGTCACGTCAGGTCCGCGCAAATTGAATCGCGACGCTCGACTGTCAAATGTTCCGTGACCGATGAGCACCAGCCACATCGCGGATGACGACACCGAAGCGGACTCCGTACGTAGCAACTCGCGAAGCTGCGTTTTGTCGTGTTGCTTGTCGACTTTCGCGAGACCGATCGATCGATAATCGGCACCACCTTGAGCGGCTGCCACTTGCCATTTTGCGGCCCATTCCTTGAATTGCCGACCGTATTCCTTCGTGCCCGGAGCGCCCACCACGACGATCACGGTCGGACGTAATTCGCTCGTCGCGCGTCCTTCCGTCGCCCTGCCCGCTGCCGTCAACGTCGCTGTAACCGGCGCTCGTTTTGCGACAGGAGCGGCGGGTTGCTGGCACACTAAGACTGAAACTCCACAAACCGCGATCAATGACGTCATGGCAATCCCTTCACGCGTCTAAGTCCCCACTCGCCAACCAGGCAGGCAATCGCAGCCAGGAAAAACCAGGTCTGGTGCCACAGTGGGTACGTCCATGTTTCCGTGATCGGTACTTTTCGAGTCGGCAGGCTTTCGGCGAATTGCAACAGACGGTTTGCCGCAATCACTTCGCCGCCGGTTTCGCCGGCGATGTGTTCCATCAATGCGTGATTCGGAGTGACCGAACGAAACTCGTCGGCATGTGGGTCGCTGATCCAACCCGTGCCCGCGATCAGCGGTTCCTTCAAACCATCCGTCTTAACGGTCACCGTGGCGCGGAACGCACCGTCCGACCGAGGTACGTAAACCGTCTCGTACAGTCCCGGTTCCTTCACCGACTGTTCCGCTTCGAGCGGTATCTTCTCGCCGCTTGGCGTCACCACCTCGACTTTGACCGTGGCGTTTTCGCGAGGCCGAAAGGCATCGTCTCGCACTCGTGCCTGAACGACGATCGCCGACGGTGCGATGTCCGGTCGCTCCGAAACGGACACGTCCAAGCGGTCTTTCACATCGACAACCAGCCATCGCAGCATCTGCCGCCACGCCTTGCCGATGTCGTCCTCGGGCATGTCTTCCGAGCGCCGAAGCTGCCACCGCCACAGGTCGCCGATCAGCAGGGCCGCACACTTCCCTTTGCCGTATCGATGAGCCACCAACACGGGCAACTCCATCCCGTTTGTGTCTTTCACAACCGCCAGCGTTGATGCCAACGGCTTTGTCGAAGCCAGCCGATTCACAACACGGAACTCGGGCATCTGTTCCAAGCGAGCCTGCTCTTGCTGTTCGGTTTTGCGCAGCCGCACCCACGGATTCAGCCAGCCGTCGCGTGACAACGAAACGCGAAACGGTCCGGTCGCCGCGCGAGCCGGTGCTCGATCCAGATACACCGGCAGCATTTCTCCAATCGGCGTCCGCTGGTATTTGCCTTGTCGAAACGATTCCTGTCCGCCCAGCATCAACACCGCCCCGCCGCGTTCGGAGACGTATCGTTCCAGTAATTCATGCTGATCCGGCGAAAAGAAAGCGGCTTCGATATCGTCGATGATCACCGCGTCGAATTGGAACAACTCGTCTTCGGTCTTGGGAAACTTCCGCAGCTCGTCCGAGTCCTTCGTGTTGAGCCGCATGATCACAGCTTCATCAAAGCTTTCAACTTCCTCGCCGCCCTTCTTGTCCATCCCGCGAAACAGCGGGTTGGCACTTTCGCCGACTCGGCCGAGGAAGTTGAATTTCGGCTCCTTGTCCGCGATCCGGATTTGTGCCACGAGTTTGATGTGCTCATCGTCCGCAATGGCGCGTCGTAAAAACTTGTATTCCCAATTCGGCCGACCGGCGATGTACAGCACCCGATGCCCCGTCCCGCCGCGGTCCACCTTCACCAGCCGCGAGTTGTTTTCCAGCGTCACCTCCGACCGAACGGTTTCGCCCACATCGGAAATCGGCGCGACTTCCACGCGATAAAACGACAACCCCAACTCAGCCGGTCGAAACTGAAACCGAAACGACATCGACTTCCCGTCGCCTTCGACGGACGCAAGAGCGGTTCGCACGATTTCCCCGGCTTCGTCCAACAACTTCGCCTCAATCTTGTGGTTCTCGAAGCCCACGGTCTGCACATCGGCACGCACGGTGACCGGGGCGTCTTCGAAGGACGTCTGACTCACGTGAATTCGGCGAATGGCAACGTCCGAGATCTTCTCGCGAGATCCGAACACCACCGGATAGATCGGCGGCAAGCCCTCAAGGTCCAGCTCACGGTCGATCGCATCCGTGGCATTTCCGTCGGTCAGCAACAGCACTCCGGCGACCGGTCGTTTGCGAAATCGATCGCGCAACGTGCTGAGCGTGTCCTGCAACGATGAACTCGTCCCGCGAAAATCCAGCTCGGCAAAATCCGACGTCGATCTCAGCCGTGCGTCAAATAGGTACCGCCGAACATCGAAATCCTGCTCCAGCCGAGTCACCCAGGCCGCGTTCTTATCCGTGGCGACTTGCTTCAACGCTTCGCTGCGAGGCGTCGCGTTTGATTCGCCATCAGCAACCGACAAGCTGAGACTATTGTCTGCCAGCATCAAGAACAGATTCGCCCCCGGCTCGGCCCGTGTCCCACTCCAAAGCGGTTCGAACAGGCACGACGCGATCAACAAGAACGCGGTGGATTTCAAACCGAGACATCCGGCACGGACTCGCCCAACGACACCGAGCCGCCAGTAAGCCCAACCGAGCAACCCGGTCGCAACCGACAGTATGGCAACCGTCGGCCAGACCCAATCCGAATCTCCGATAACCAGCGTCGCGAGCATGGCAGTCCTTTGCCTTCCATCGAAACAGTTCAACACGTCGATTTCAAAACGATTCAGTCGCACTATCGAAGCTATGATTTTTGGTAATCTGCGATCTGAAGCCTCAGTTGGACTCGGCGTCGTGACCATCCTGTCTTTGAAGCTGATTCAGTCGCGCATCCAATTCCTCTCGACTCAATTCCGTCAGAAGCTCGGAAGACGTCAGCGGCAATCCCTGCTTCTGCTCCACGAATTGGATCATTTCGACCAGCCGCAATCGGGCTTGGTCTCGTTCGCGACTGAGTTTCTCATTCAAGTGAATCAATTCCGCGCTGCTCTGGTCCAGTTCCACGATCAGTCTGTCTCGAGGATCAATGAGTGTCTGCCGATCATAAATCGCCTTTTGCCGAGCCTCGTAAAGTGCGAATTCGGCGTCGTCCTGTGTCAACATTTGGATCACCTCGATTGCTGTCAGAATCTCGGGTAGCTGCAATTGGCTGGGTACGTTGTCTGGATCCGTTTGGGAAACACAAAAATGTCCGCGAACATTTGCATTTCCAAGTTGAATTGCCGACCCATTTGATCAACGGCTCGTACATCAAGAATCAAATCTTTCGCGTCGTGGATGTCGTCGGTCGTGATGTTCGGATTCAGAATCGTCACGCTGACGACGCGGTCATCGCCAGTCAGGCCGAGCACCGCGTTGATCACGTGAACCAGCACTTCCAGGTGGTTCTCGTTGCTCAAGACTCGCTTGAATGCAAAGTCGTTCTTCAGATCGATCATCAAATTCATGGGCTCGATCTCCGTCTCGGCTAGCCGCCCGTCAACGTTTTTCCAATCTCGTTGCACGTCGCCCTTTCCCCAACCCTTCGTAGTACTTCTTCACCAGTTCCGAAAACCGATCCGGCACGGGGTCGCGATCGATCGGCACTAGCTTGTCGTCGGGTTCCTGCCGAGCCAACTCGTTCGCGATCCGCGTTTCCAGTTCTACCATCGGCTGTAGGATCGATTTGCGAACCAGATTCCAATTCGGTTCCGTGGCGTGTCGCTTGAATTCCGCCCGAATGCTGCGCGCTCGATCGCGAATCTTGGCCACGTCGGCACGCAGCTTCGGATCGTCCAGCATCTCCTCGACATCGCGGAGCCGATCGGACCATTCGCGGAAGCCTTCGCCTGTCAGCGGACTGCGTTGTCCGGGACCTCCACCCGGCCCGCTTTGCATGCCGCCTTGGCTCAGCAGTGACGGCTTGGATTGGCCGCCGGCGTTTGGTGCTCCCTTCGACGATTGGCCACCCGATCCCTGGCCACCGCCGTTGCCCGACTTCGCTTTGCCCGGCGATTTTGAATTCGCTTGAGTTCCCGATTTCCCAGGCGCCTGCGAATTCGAAGGCGACGCCGAACCGGCTTGTGGCTTCGAACCCCCGTTGGCGCCCGGATTCGCGCCTTGGGGCTGTCCGCCTTGAGAACTCGGTTTCGAATTTCCGTTCGGTGCCGCGTTCGATGGTTTGCCTCTCGCTCCCGCTCCCGGCTTCGATTGGTCGCCCGACTTGGGTTGTCCGTTCGATCCAGACTTCGAACCCGCCGACACCGGTTTCGCATCGCCGTTCGGTTTTCCGTTTCGAGCCGCTTTGGCACCCGCCCCGTACGGCTGACTTGTCGGCGCAGCCTTTTGCGGACTCGCTTGCCCGCGCGGATCCGCTTTCGCGATTTCGTCCTGTAATTCCTTCTTCAACCCATCGATCTCGCGTCGAGCCCGATTGAGTGCTTCGCCTTGATCCCCGAGCACGCCTTTCGCCGCCTTCTCCAAACCGTCCTTGAGATTGTCGATTCCGCGTCGCGCCTGCTGTTCCGCCTGTCCAGCTTCCTTCAGCAGTCCACGATTGACCAACTTGCGAGCCGCGTCCAGGTCTTCCTGCGGATTGTCCGCGCGTGCCTTGCGGATCGAATCGTAAAGCTGCTTTGACAGGAGCGGTTCGCTGGATTCCGCTTTCTGCACCAGGCGTTTCATGTCGTCGAGCACGCCGTCCACCTTGCCCTGTTGATCGCGCAAGCCGTCTTCAATCTGTTGTCGATCCTTCGCGTATCGCAGCGACCGTTGCTTCCGGTTTTCATCCAGCTTCCGAGAAAGCTGCTGCTGCCGCTCGGACAGTTCCCGAGTCCGCTCACGCAGCTCCCGCATTTCGTCCGAGAACTGATTGGCCGTCTTTTTACGCACGTCGTTCTTGAGATCCTCCAAATCGCGTTGCGCCCGAGTCCCCGCGTTCAGGGCCTGCGACACCTGCCCTCGCTTCAAGGCGTCGGACGCTTGCAACACCTTCTTCCGAGTCTGTTCGAGTTGCTTCTTGGACTCGGCAAGTTGTTGCTGGCTCTCCGGCTTGTCCATGCGATCGCGGAGTTCATCCACGTCACGCAGCATCTGTTGCTGCTCGTCGCGCAGTCGTTTCAGCCGACGCCGAATCGCTTCCTTTTCGGCCTCGGTTTTGGCCAATCGCAATTCGTGCTCCATCTCCTTGAGCTTCTCGACAATGCCACTTTGACGCCGAGCCAATTCGCGGAGCCGATTCAATA
Source organism: Planctomycetota bacterium (assembly GCA_027622115.1). Taxonomy (GTDB): domain Bacteria; phylum Planctomycetota; class Planctomycetia; order Planctomycetales; family Planctomycetaceae; genus JAQBZS01. The sequence goes on from JAQBZS010000399.1 coordinate 5,884, forward strand.
CCTGCAATTGTTCTCGCTGTGCGGCCGATTGTTGCGATTGTTGAGCCGCCGACTTCTGGGCCTCGTATCGATTCTGTTTGTTATTGAGTTCCAACTGATTCAGTTGCTTCTGCGATCGACTGTTGCCTTGCTTGCCGCCACCGCCGCCGCCCTGTTGCTGTTGTTGCTGAACCACTTTGTGTTCACGAGCGCGTAGCTTGAGCAGCGCCTGGTACGCCGACTGTTCGCGAGTCAGTGCCGTCCGCAACGGCCGCGCCGACTTCTCGGCCGTCGCCTGTTCCAACGACTCGACCACTTTGGTCATCTCATCAATCACCGTCTTGATGAACACCTTCGACTCCGCGTCTTCGATCTTCTTGTCGAGGTCGCTCGCCTGCTTGAGCGCCGCCTGTTGAGATTCGACCAGCAGCTTAACGTCTTTGGCGAACGCATCGCTGACCGTTTCCGAAGTCTCGCGGCGAATCAGCGTCCATGTCGCGTTGATGATCTGTTTCTGCAACGCGTTGAGCTTTTCCATTTGCTGTTGTTTGGGACTGCCGCCGCCTTGTTGCTGTTTCTTGGCCCCACCAGCCGGCGGCTGTTGACCTTCCCGATAGATCTCTTCGAAGTGCCGAACTTCGGCGAAGTACATGTCGCTGAACGTGCGTCGGAGCTTGCCGTTGGGACCGAAGTCGTCGGCGAAGAAGAAATACGACACCAACTGATCCGGTTCCGCGTCGAGCGATTCCATCGAGAGCAAGTGATCGATCTTCCGCGACTCTTTCGCCGGAATGCCGTTGCCGATCACGACCGTCTTTTCCGGCTGACCGGCGACCGAGAATGAAACGCCGAAATCGCGCACACCGAAATCGTCGACGGCAACCGCTTCCAATTCCATTTCCTCCAACGGAGACACTCG
>JAQBZS010000400.1 GCA_027622115.1 Planctomycetota bacterium
AGTTTGGCCGGGATTTAGCGAGGCCTCCAAAGGGTCAGACCCCTTTTTCAGATAGCTTCTACGTAGTGCGTTCGCGGCGTCCATCGGAGTGTTGACTCTCAACTCGCTAAACTCAATGGGCTCGGCGTCGAGGTCGCGAATTCGCAACTCCGACAAGTCGATCTCCAACATGGAACAAGTCAATGACCGGCTGGGTGGTACAGTGCAACAGCGTTTCAGAGACGGACGGCTTAGCGGTCGCCCTCGCGAAGGTTCTCGTCGGCGGAATCGTGATTGGTCTCGTCGGGAATTTGGGGTCGGGCAAGACTCGCTTCGTACAAGGACTGTGCTCCGCATTGGATGTGGACCCCGCAGAAGTCACCAGCCCGACATTCGTGTTGATTCAGGAATACGCCGGGCGACTGCCGATTTATCACCTGGACACGTATCGCCTGCACGACGCCGACGAATTCGATGCGCTCGGTATCTCGGAATTGTTCGATAGCGACGGCGTCAGCTTGGTCGAATGGGCTGATCGATTTCCGGAATGCTTGCCGATGGACGTGGTACAAGTCTCGATCACGGCCATCAGTGAACAGGCTCGGCGGTTTCAAATCGTCGGATCCGGTCAGCGATCCACGGATCTGGTTGAAAAATGGCGAGCGGCGTTCGCAACAGCCGACGGAGAATAGTCGGTGAATTCCCCACGAATTCAGAACGACCACGAATTGGCAGCGATGGATTCGTGGTCGCCCTGAATTCGTGGGGAACCCCCAAAGTCGCACTGGATTCCGAATTGCGACAAATCATGGAGTCAACGGATTCCGAGATTCTTGATTCATGTTCGCAATGTCGGTTCCGAAGAGTCTTCAGAGTCCTTGCGCGAACGAGTAAGATGATCACTCGAATTTGACAATCTGATCCAAATGCCAACATGTCCGCGAGCGTGCGTTCGGCGTTTCGGACTTGAACAAAATGCTCGTGGAGTTCTGATCGCACGATGCCCAAATCATCGGAACATGCTGCCGACGCGGACGCCGGGTTGATCCGGACGGTGCTTGGCTACCTGAATTTTTCGAGTGGTGCATCGGACCCTCAGTTTCTTCAGGGGTTGAATCGGGTCTACGAAGACTTCGGAATCGAACGGACTCCGCGAGAACTGGCCGCGTTTCTGCGGGATCAGTTAAGGGGTCTCAGTAAAAGTCTGGACGTATTTGCAGATTCGAGCCAAGCCGAAGCAGTGATTCGCCTGACGCTCGAAAAGTTGATGCCGGCCTACCGAGAGCATCATCGAGACCTGCTGTTCCATCTTGCCGATGTTCAATTCCATCAGCCGCTGTTCATCGGGCGAGCATTCGAAGCCGTATTGTCGCAAGGCGGACCGTGGGACGAAACGACTCGGATTGTGGATGCGGCCATCGACCAACTGAACGATTTCCTCGGCTGGCGACCGTTGGCCGTGCTGGAAAACGACAACCAGATGCAGCCGTACGATCACGAACGCGTGCGGCCGATGCCTCTGTATATCAAGGGCGTCGGAGCGGTCGCCGGTCCGTACAAGCGACTCGTGGAATGCACGTTGGAATTTCTTCAGAAAATGTCCGCGGATGTGCTCAGCGAAGCCCATTTTCACTTGGAACAGCTTGAAGAATTCGCCGTGGACGTGCGGGCTCACGATCACACGCACCCGGCCAACAAACGTGCCAACTACATGTTCGGTGAGTGGGATCCGCATCAGATCGACGTCAAAGGCCGCTACACGCGGTTCATCATTCGGAAGATCATTCTGGATGCGATGTTCGACTGGATGGATTGCAATGCGGAACTTCCCACGGAGGAATTGCTTCACGACGCGTCGGCGGTCTTGTGCGGCACCATGCTCATGGCGTCGTCGGTCAGTGGGTCGGGGCCGGACACGCACGACTCGACAATTTCGCTGATGGCGCTGCTGCCGAAGATTGTGCATCAACGAGACTCGTTCTATTCGCGGTTGCTCGCCACGGCCCAGGGGAAACGCGCCAAGCGATTGAAAGCCGCAGCCGAAGCGACTCAGCAACCGTTTGGTCACGTGCGACTGCATTTGAACATGCACTTGGCGTCGTACGGTGCCCATCAATTCCAGCGTCGGCATTTGGCGCAATTCTACGCGCGACTGGGTTATCCCGACGCCGCCCGAGAATCGGCTTCGGTCATCCCCTCAACTTCCACGCGATTTGAGACCGAATTGCTATGGCGGATCACGATCTCGCGAAACGATCTCGACGTCGGGCGACTGGATCAAGCCGTCGCCCGGATCGACGAAGTGTCGGATCTCATCCACCGCGGCATCGAATGCGGAGCGCTGGTCGATCCGTGGAATATCCTCGGCTTCCAGGGGCAATTTCCCGTGTTCGCGGCTCGCGAAGACGTGGTGCCGGATCATCGCGTCGAAGTGTTGCTGGATGTCGTCGAGAACTTATTCGGGCTGTTGACGCACGCTTTGATCGAAGCCGCCGCACAAGGCAACGACGCAGTTCGCTTACGCGTGGACGGCAAGTTTCGTGAAATCGCCGAAGAGTGGGATCGATACGCGACGACCACCGTGGAAGACATTCCCAAGGTGTTCGGCGAACAAAGCTGGAAATCCGCCGTGCAAGTCGCGACCGCCTTGAAAGAGTGGTGCGATGCCGGCGAAGCGGCTGGCGACATTTCGTTCTGGCAAAAGCACGTCCAAGGATTTCAATCGGCCAAAGCGTATGCGCAGGTTGTTGAGGCGCTTCTGAAGCGGCGAGACCACGTGGCGGCGATGGCGCTACTGATGCAATGGTTGTCGTGCGGCGAGGATGTGGGGTTGGAATCCGGCTCGCATTCGATTCACTTGCAACTGGTGCATTGGCTGCTGGTGGTGACGAACCCGGAAAACATCGCCGACGGCAATTACGACACCTGGGCCACCGTGCGACGGCTGTTCGACTATCTTGAGGCAAACGCGGACGACTACTGGAACGTGCCGACCCTGTCGCAATTATCGAACGGCGCGGCAACGTCCGACGATCAAGAGTTGGCCGGAGAACTCGACGAACCATTCGAAGACGAAGACGAGGATGATCTCTTCGAAGCGGCTTACGAAAGCGTGACGTATCGAGACAGCGCGGAAGATGGTGTCGTGGGCGATACGTTGGACGATGGATACACGCCGGGCACCACCGAGTTCGAGGTGCTCAATCGCGAAGTGGAACCGCGTCTCAAGTTTCTCACGACGCTGGCACAATTGTGGCAAATCGCCGCCTCGCGACTGACCGGACAAGCGAAACGCGACTTGACCGACTCCGACAAGAAGTTGGCCCGTCAACAGGCCGAGACGATCGAGGGCTGGCGAAATCACATTCGCACGGTACGCCGAGACTTACGTCAACTCGCGGACAACGTGGCCGAACATGGCGTGAATTCCAACAGCGGCGATATCGACGCCAATCTGGAATACGACATCCAGATTCAAACCAAGTACTTCATTCTGCATACCACGGCCAATACCTATGTCGAATGCTTGAATGCGGAACGATCGCTCAATGCCTGCCTGGCGGATGCCGCGATCGGCAACTTGTCGCCCGACGAAGCCTCGGTGCGCGAAGTCGTGCGAGCCGTGTTTCAACGCGACGACGCGAAGGTCCGCGAATCGTTGCCGACATTGGCATCCCGTTTGAAAAAGCAGTCGCTGCTTTACGTGCCCTTCGACAATGGCGGAACACCGAAGCGAGTCTTCAACGCGCGATCGCTGCTGGCGATGATTCGCTTTCTGTTGGTGCATCTACCGCGTTTGGGACTGCTGCGCGAGACGTACCAGATTCTGCTGTTGGCATATCACATGGAGCGACACTCACGGCCGGTGGGTGGAATGGCGGTCACCGAGTTCGATCGATTGTTGCATCTGGCCGTCAAGAACTCCGTGGAATTCGTGGTGGAATCGGCCCGAGCCTCGGAAGATGCCGCCGATTCCTCGTCCGAAATCCGCTTGTTGGATTTGATCAGCACGCTGCTCGATCCCTACGTCGAACTCTGGAGAACTCACAGCAGTACGATGCGATTGTCGATGGCGGAAGAATTGCGGGACGAAGAATACGCGGACGACGTCAAGGACTTCATCCAAAACTACGGCCACGACCTGTTCCACGCGAAGACGCTGTCGCTCGGCAACGTGCGGACGATTTTACACAGCGGCATCGCCGAGTTTCTCGATTTCCTCGGCGAAAACGACGATCCGCTACATCCGTCGAAGCTGATCCGCGACATGCATTCCGGCGAACTGGAAGAGGAACGGGCGGTCGAGATCCTGGAGGTCGTTTATGAAACGGTGGTCGAAAAGTTCGACCGGTTCATTGAATACAACACCACAACCACGCAATCCGATTACGGCAATCAGTTCTTTTGCCTGCTGGACTTCCTGCGCGTCGAAACCGAATACGAGCGGGACAACTGGAATCTGGCTCCCGAGCGCATCGCACACGAAGTCCTGACGGAACTTGGTCAGACGTCCGCCGCACTCGAATGGGAAGAACAACTCGGCGAAAAGACCGAGGAAAGCGCCAACAGACATATCGAGCGGCTCAAGAAGCTGGAAAAAAACTACGGCATCGGCATGCCGTCCGTGGCCGATCACCTGCTGGAACGATTCACAAAGCCGTTAGCCGTGAACCGCATGGTGGCGCTGATCCCCAAAGCTCATTCCGACGCGCGAGAGGGAGTCCCGAGTGCGGCATTCAAAGCGATGCACGCCGAGATCGAGGCCTACCTCAACAGCACGACTGGCTCCGGGATTGATGTTCCGCCGTGGCTACGCGTGTTGGAGCGTGAACTCATGCGAATCGAGGCCCCGGCCCCCGTCCGCTTTGCAGAAACGGAATCGAGGAGCGAATACCCCACTCGCCTTGTTTCCTGCAAAGAATTACTGGAAGAAATTGAAACGCTGGATCAGCCGATTGACGATGCTGATTCGTGATCGAAGCCACCACGTCCGCTGTCATTCGTTGGAACACCAAGGACGAACGCGCTTCGAGTTTCGTGTTGGATAACACTGGCCAGCCGCTGGTGTGGGGACGACCAATGCCCGCTTCAAAACACAACTATGAGACCGAGAAGATCTGCGTATCGCAGCGCAACTGTTGAAACCGGTTAAGCAGGCCGAATTGTACGATGTCGTCATGCGGACGCTGGGGCTCGACAGTCCAGACGAGGGCGGCTGGCTGGATATGCAGACACCCCGGATCGGCGAACTGCCGCCGCTGCGGATCCTGCTGGTCGAAGACAGCCTGGCAAACCAGAAGGTTGGGATGGCTGTGCTCTCTGGTTGGGGCCATACCGTCGTCGTGGCGAATCACGGCGAAGAGGCGCTGGTGATCCTGGCAAAGCAGAATTTCGACGTCATTCTGATGGATGTGCAGATGCCCGTCATGGATGGCCTGAAAGCGACGGCGGTCATCCGCGCCGCGGAAGACGGCATTTTCGACCACCAGCCCATCGTCGCCATGACCGCCAACGCCATGTCTGGCGACCGCGCACGGTGCCTGGCCGCCGATGGACGAATACGTTGCAAAGCCCATCCGCCAGGAACGGCTCTTCCAGGCCATCGCGAATGCGATCGGCATCGAGCAAGTGGATACCGCATCCTCAGGGTATGTGCCCTCTTCAGGCATCCTGCAATCAGGATCGTCTTCAGGCATCCTGCAATCAGGATCGTCGCCAAAGCTGGTGAACTGGATCGGCCCACTGGGCCGACTGAGCGGCGACCATGCAGCTCTGAAGGACATCACCGAGTCGTACATCGAGGAGACCCGCGAGAACCTGTCCTGCCTGCCCGCAGCCATCGCAGCCGGCAACGCCGATGAATCAAAGCGGCTGGCCCACACCGTCAAAGGCTCCATGCGTTTCTTCCGAGCCGAAACGGCAACGCAGTGCGGGCTGGACCTGGAACGCCTAGCCGGCACCGGCAATCTGACATCCGCCCCGGAACTAATCGAACGCCTGAATTCGGAAGCCGAACGCGTACTCGCGGTCCTGCAGCACTTCGTCGAAACCGGCGAAATGTGACAGGCTCATACTTTTTCGTTCGAGTTTGTCATTTCCTGGGGTCAGGCTTGCGGATTTCAGATTTGGCGGGCAGCGGACTTTGGCTTCATCAGTAAGGTCACCCCGCCAAATCTGAAAGCCGTATGCCTGACCCCCAAGTCCTCAATTCGCGTTGGCTTCGGCTTGCCTGTCTTCTCTGCTGGCCGCTGAGACTTTCGGAGTTGGGGTTTTCCAACGGTTGCAGTCGACGTTTTTTCGTCCGATGTGGCCGTCTGCGTGGAGGCTGTGACGGCATTGTCACTGTCCGTCGTTCGAGTGGGAGTTTCGGCTACCTTACCGCTATGCGCCGTTTGAGTGGGTGACCCACACGCCATTACCAAATGGCGAGCCTCGCTTGATGCACTTGCGGATGGCTACCACCTCTGCGGCCGTTTGCGGCTTGTTCACGAATGATCGCCATTGCCGCGGCAAGCATGGTTCGCTCGGGTCGACAAGCCAACGTGGCCGATCGGTTGAGCACGTGAAAGACTTCTCCCGCAGGACAAACTCGTTTGAATCTGGGCATCGCAAGAGTCCAACCGGCCTGAACGAGAAAACAAAGAGACCTGCCGACCTGCCCCCTTTTCTCTGCGGACACAGCTCGCGGGCTATCAGGCAATGTTGCATTGCTTGATATCCCGATTCTATTCTCTACGCGGCCAATAATGGCACATTCTCAAAGGTCTGAAACTTCAGCGTCATGAGTGATTT
>JAQBZS010000401.1 GCA_027622115.1 Planctomycetota bacterium
GGCAGGAGTGGAGTGCCCGTCCTACAACAAACCTCGGCATTCACACCCAGAAACGGAAGAACCGTAAAGATCCCACAGATGGCAACACCATATCCCACAAAACCCTATGCCGCTTGTTTCGGCGACACGGCGGTCCGACTCACGACGTCGATTCGTGCGTTGATCGATTCCAGCTTGCCGGGCACGTCCGCGTATCCGCGTTCCAGAAAATGGATGCCGCTGACTTCCGTTGTGCCTTCCGCCAGCAAAGCCGCGATGACATACGCGAATCCCGCTCGCAAATCGGGAATCCGAATCGGCACACCGTGGAGCGTCGTGCGGCCTCGGATGATGCAACTGTGTTCGTGGCCTTGATTCCGGAAGCGGCATGGCTTGTGACCGAGGCAGAACTTCGCCAGACCAATGTCCGCGCCCATTTGCTGCAGGGCTGCCGTGTATCCAAAGCGATTCTCATAGACGGTTTCGTGTACGACACACATGCCGTCCGCCTGCGTCAGCATGACCACCAACGGCTGTTGCCAATCGGTCATGAAACCGGGATGCACATCGGTCTCGACGTGAATCGGCGCCAGCGACGTTTGTTGGCGAAAGAATGTGATCCCGTCATTCTCGACACGGAATCCGCCGCCGATTTTGCGCAGCGTGTTCAAGAACGATGTCATGTGTTCTTGCCGCGCATTCTTGACGGTGATCCGTCCGTTCGTGGCAACGGCCGCCGCCGCGAAAGATGCGACTTCGATGCGATCCGTAATGGGTGCGTGATGGGTGCCGTTCAGAGTCGGCACGCCTTCGATGATGATTCGACGATCCACATCGATCACGATTTGTGCGCCCATTTTTTGCAGAAACAGGATCGTGTCGATGACTTCCGGTTCGATGGCGGCGTTGCTGATGACGGTCGTGCCCCGCGCGACGACGGCCGCCAACACGCAATTCTCGGTGGCACCGACACTGGGATACGGCAACGTAATTTCGGTGCCGCGTAGTCCCTTGGATGTCGCGCGGTAGCCGCCGTTGTACGACTCGACACACACGCCCAGCATCTCCAAGGCGTTGATGTGGAAATCGACGGGGCGCGGACCGATTTGGCAGCCGCCCACGGTGGGCACCGAGGCCGATCCTGTCCGATGCAGCAATGGGCTGAGCATCAGGATCGGGATTCGATTGAACCCGGAATACTTCTGCCCGACTTCCGCCGTCTTCACCCGAGGCGTGTGCAGTCGCAACGTGTCGTCGTTCAGCCACGCATACTCCGTGCCGACGTCGGACAGCATTTCGAGGATGGCGTCGATTTCGATGATCCGCGGCACGTTGGAAAACACACACGGCTCGGGGGTCAGCAACGACGCCACAAGTTGCTTGCCGATGGCGTTCTTCGCGCCACTGACCACAACCGACCCTTCAAGTCGGCGTCCGCCTCGAATGAGGTACGTCTTTTCGTCTTGCTCGGGAGATTGCATGAAACGTCTTCCGCGTGGGACCGATTGTCGGGATGCGGAACGATATCAATGCAGTGTCCGTCGTCGAAGATGACTTTGCCTCGTTTCATGCTTGGTGAAACGTAATTCCACCTCCCGCCAAATCTGAACGACGTAAGCTCGAATTTAGCGAGACACCGGTCGGTAGGCCCAAGCCTTGCCCTGCGTCATGTTGTCAAAGTTGATCTTGTAGGTTGTCACAATTCGTTTGCCGAAGTTTTGTTGCAGGATGAAGATGTTCTTGCCCTGCACGGAATACACCACGGCGGTGTGATTGGGAGCACCCATGGTGGCGTAGGAATTGGCTTCGTCGAAGCGAGCCGTTTCGAATTGCAGAATGTCGCCGGGAATCACTTCGTCGAGACCAATCTGTCGCCCGAAGGTGTACCACACGGCGGGTTTGGCCTTGGCATAGATCAGTGCCTCGTTTGCCAGCGTCCAACATTCACCGTTGCCGACTTGCTTGCCGAGGTTCGCGACACAGAACTCGACGACCTTCTTGTTAAGCCGACCGATATCCGGATTGTTGTCGACGGCTTCCTTGGCGGCTTTCGGTTCGACCGGTCCCGCATCGGCCTTCGGCGGAGCCTCCGTGGTGTTGCGATCTTTTTCGTTGTTGCCGGCGGGAGCGGCGGGCCGACCTTCACGGGACTTGTCTTGAGCGTCGCGAGACTTGGACGGGCTGGTTGATCCGGGGGTCGAACCGATTGCGGTGTTCCGTCCGAGTCCCTGGGCCTGTGCGGCCTGGATCAACGCTCCAAGACCGGCGATCCGAGCCGGGTTGAGATTTGGCCGACCCACCGATGCGACTTGGGGTTTGGCAACTTGTGAACGCCCCTGTTCGAGGATTTCCTCGGAGACTTGAGCCGTCGACAAGAATAAACGGTCCACATCGTCCAGCATCGTAATCCGCATGGACGCGTGGCTTGGTCGGACAAGCCGGTAGTCCACCGCGACCAACGCATCGAATTTCGCTTCGGCGCGGAACTTGGCCACTTCGGCCGACTTGGGCAGTCGCTTGGCTTTCTGCGCGCGGGCCAGTCTGCGGGCAGACGTGCCATCGACAACCGTCAAGCCAGCCTTCCGGATGCCGGCTTCGATCTTGGCTTGAACTTCATTCAACACACCCGCCGCCCCGCGATCCGGTCGACTTCGCTCGTCTTCCCGAACCACGACCAAGACCGACTTCACTTGAGCCTGTTTGGCGGCTTCCACCAGATTCTTGATGTGGGCTTCGAGTTGTTCGTCGGCAGTCGGGGCGGCCATCGCCGAACTTCCACCGCACGCAACACACACGGTTACGGCCAGAATCATGCGAGGTGTGAACATGTTGACTCCCTTGTGGATGATCGAATTCGCCCAGTCTGTCGGATCAACGGGCTGCGACTCAACCGCTAGAACGTGAAGCGTAACGGGATTCAACGGCGAAGACGATTGGGAATCGGAGGTGGGAAGGGGGCGTCTGGTTCAAGACTCGTAACTCGCACCGATCGGCATCCTCCTCCTCGCCGGCGCAGCAAATTGAGTGGTCCGATTCCGCCGAGTCCAAGCGGTGAATCGCCTCGGCCACCGGCTTTGTCTCAAATCGTTCGTTGGCCAAGGTCGAACACAGTGGTAAACTCGCCATTCTGCGCAGATTTTCCAGTGCACCAGTTCCACTTCATGTTGTCTCAGGCAGGTTTGATGGGTCGTAAGCACAGAATGTTGGCCGTAGCGGTTCGTCCGGGCCAAAAAAACAGCGTCCACTTGCGGGACGACGTCCGGAAGCCGTCGGTCAAAGACGTGCCGGAAGGGCGCGGCGTGTTGGTGAAAACGCTCAAAGTGGGCGTCGATGCGACCGATCGTGAAATCAACGATGCGCTTTATGGGAATGCGCCGGAAGGCGACGACTATTTGATCATCGGCCATGAGTGTTTCGGCATCGTGGAGCAGGTTGGTTCGGCCGTCAAACACGTCAAGCCGGGTGACTACGTCACGAGTACCGTGCGACGAAACGGTGATTCGAAGTACGATCGGATCGGCCGCTCGGACATCACCAGCCAAGAAGAGTACTACGAACGCGGCATCAATCTGCGACACGGGTTCATGACCGAGTACTTCGTGGACGACGCCGAGTTCATGGTCAAGATCCCCAAGAAACTCAAGCACCTGCATGTCTTGGCGGAACCGATGAGCTGCGCGGCGAAGGCGGTCGAGCAGGCGTATCTCGCCCAGCAACGGCTCCAAGTTTGGGAACCCAATCTGGCGTTCGTAACCGGCTCCGGCCAGATCGGCTTGCTGGCGACGCTGGCGTTGCGGAATCGTCGTTGTGAGGTCTACACGTTGGCTCGCTCGCCAAAGCCGAACCTCAAGGCGCGGATCGCTGAGGGGTTGGGGGCGACGTATATCAGCACGGAAAAAACGTCGTTGAAGAAACTTGCGAAGAAAGTCGGCAAACCGGATCTGATCATCGACGCCACCGGTTGCAGCAAGAATTCGTTCGAATGCATGAAAGTCTTGGCCCATAACGGGGCCTTGGTCTGGACCAGCATCACCGGCGGCAAGAACAAATTCAAAATCGACGGCAGCAAGATCAACCTGGAATGGGTGCTGGGGAACAAGTTACTCATCGGTTCCGTGAATGCGAATTGGCGGCACTTTGAACGTGGGATCGCGGATCTCGCACTAGGCGAACAGACGTATCCCGGCGTGCTGAAACAAATTCTCACGCACCCGGTCGAGGGCCTGGAGAATTACCAACAAATGATGGACCTGCTGGTTGCGGGCTCGGCGTTGAAAGTCTATGTCAACGTCGCCGACGACCCGAACGACAAACGAAAATGAACCGAGGCGACATGCGTGGCCTCGGCAGACGTACCGCAGAGGCCCCCATGTTTGACAAAAGTGACGCCCGGTTTCCGATCAAGTCTCGTGAAGTGTTCGTCAATCACTGCGGCATTGGCCCGACGTGTCGAGCGGCTGTCGATGCCGAGATCAAGATCGCCCAGCAGCATGTGACGGAAGGCACCACCGTCGCGAATGGTTACGACGCGGTGCTGGCCGATTTGCGGTCCGCCGCTGCGGAATTGATCGGCACGGTCGAGACCAACATGTCTTTCATGCGCAACACGTCTGAAGGCATGAATCTGATCGCCAATGGATTTCCGTGGCAAGCGGGCGATCAGATCATCACGTATCGCTACGAATACCCGTCGAACATGTTTCCGTGGGTTTTACAGTGCCAGAATCACGGCGTGGACCTTGTGCTGCTGGACAACACGACCTGGGACGGACAGCCAACCGATTCGACGACGCCAATCGGTTGGTCGCTGGATGACCTTGAGCGAAAACTTACACCCAAGACGCGGATGGTGACGTTGAGTCATGTGCAGTTTTCGAGCGGGTTTGCGGCCGACCTGCGTGCCTTGTCGGACTTGTGCGAGGACCGAGGCGTGCTGCTCGTGATCGACGCGGCACAGAGCCTGGGCTGCATGCCGGTCAATGTCGACGATTACAAAATCGCGGCGATCGCTTGGTCCGGTTGGAAATGGATGCTTGGTCCGATTGGGACCGGTTTGCTCTACACGTCGCCCGAGTTTCGTGAACGGCTTCAATTGACGATGGCCGGCTTCAACTCGATGGCTCACAGTTTGTTGGGGTCGGATTATCTGGACTACACCTGGGAGCCGATCACGGATGGTCGCGTGTTTGAATACAGCACCGAACCGCTTACTCTCGCTGCTGGGTTGGCCGCGTCGATTCGTGACAACTTCCTGCAATACGGACCGGTTGCCGTATTCGAGGAAGTCACACGCCTTCAAACCATCCTCCGCGAGGGTCTGGCGGCTCAAGACACGTACATGACCGCCGGCCCGGCTGATGCACACCGATCGGGGATTCTTTCGGTCACGACACGCCCGGACGTTGCCGATGCGGACGGCAGCATGAAGTTGCTCATTGCCGAGTTTCGGCGACGAAACATCCGCGCCACGGTTCGTTGCGGGTATTTGCGGCTTGGCCCGCACTACTACAACACGGACGACGAAATGCGGACGGTCGTGGAGGCGATTCACAACGCCGCTGGTCGTTGAACTTCTAGAAGCTATCTGAAAAAGGGGTCTGACCCTTTCCGGCCTCAGTTTTTGCCGGGGTTTAGGCACGCGCGTTTGAGGACATCTCACGGTCGAAACTGCCAAGAACTGACGAGACGCGTTTTCACTCACTCCTCAAACTCGCGTGCCTACGGCGTGCGGTTAAACGACGCAGCCTGCGGTCGTCAACCAAACCGTCGTAGTGGGATTCGCCAGAATTCCGAACTTGGATTTCTGGCGAAATCCACTACTCGCAAATGCGCGCAAGAAAACTACAAATCGCGAACTAGTACGACTGAGCTTTCATCGTTCAGAATGCCGGCCCGACATGCTGACATTCAAACTAGCCACTTACGAATTCCAATCCGACTTTCGGATTGCAAGACAGGTATATGACTCACGGCACAATGCAATCGTTAAAAGCGCGGAGTTCGGTGTTCGTCAAGATGGCGCTGTTCGTCGCGGCGCTGCTCCTGTTGACTGCGACTTTGTTGAGCTGGGTTGGGTATGTCGTCGCCGGCAACATCATTCGAGACCAGATTCATCAACGCCTGCGAGTTGCCGCGGCCGACCGTCATGACATGGTGTTGTCGTACGTCGCGCAACAGCACGAACGGGCGGGGCTGGTGGCCAGCCGCACCAAGCTGCGGACTCGCATTGCCGAATTCCTGCGTGGCGAAATACCCGAGCAACAAATGCGGAGCGAGACGCGGTCGATTCTCGCGGATGCGATTGAAGGTACTGACGGATTCGAAGCAATCTGGATCGTCGGCGCGGACGGGCGAGTGTTGACGTCAACCGATGACAGCTACTTCACTCAAGACTTCTCGACCGACCCCGCGTTTCAAGCCGGCTTGAAAGGCCCACATCTGGGCGAACCTTCGGTCATCGACGGAAAGTACCTGACGTCGCTTGCCGCGCCGGCTCGCGCGAAGGATCGCGAATTACTGGGTGTGGTCATGGTGAGACTCGATGTCGGCCCGTTGTATGGAATCGTCACCGACACCCGTGGTCTTGGTGAAACTGGTGAAATCCTCATCGGCAAGCGAGACGGCAATCAAGTGCGATATCTGTTCAAGCCGCGTGACGGTTCGTCGAGTACCGTCCCCCTCGACGACGTGCCCGCGATGGCGTCGGCGATTGGCGGGATGACTCGCTTCGACGTCACCGATTACTCCGGCACGCAGGTACTCGC
>JAQBZS010000402.1 GCA_027622115.1 Planctomycetota bacterium
CTTCGGTTCGAAGGGAAATTGAGACACGGATCACGGATGCATTGACCAGAATCCTTGAAGGCCACGATGTTCCGCCCGATCCGATGCTCAAGCCGACTCAGAATCCCGATCACGGGGATTTTCAGGCCAATTGCGCCATGAAACTCGGCGGGGCTTTGAAAGCTTCACCGCGACAAGTCGCCCAACGGATCATCGATGCGCTGCAAATCGACGACCTGTGTGAGCCGCCGGAAATTGCCGGACCGGGTTTCATCAACTTCCGCGTCCGCCCCGATCGATACGTGGTCGACTTGCACGCGATGGCGGTCGGCGAGCATCTTGGCGTCGATATTCCAGACGCCAAACAGACCGTGATCGTCGACTTCTCCAGCCCCAACCTGGCGAAGGAAATGCACGTCGGCCACTTGCGCAGCACGATCATCGGCGATTGCATTTGCCGCGTGAACGAATTCCTCGGTCATACGGTGCATCGAATCAACCACCTCGGTGATTGGGGCACGCAGTTCGGGATGCTGCTGGAATTTGTCAAGCAGACGCAACCCGTCACGATGGAAGACCCGGAATCACTGGAACTCGGCGATCTGGAAGACTTCTACAAGCAGGCCCACGAACGCTTCAAAGCGGATGACGACTTCAAGGACGCGTCGCGAAAATCCGTGGTCGCCCTGCAATCCGGTGATCCCGCGATGCGGCGGTTGTGGCAGGCGTTCTGTGCGGAGTCTCTCAAGCATTGCCACGAAATCTACGATCGGCTCGATGTGCGATTGCAGGACGTCGGCGAGAGTGCGTACCAAGACGCGTTGCCGGGCGTCGTGAAACAGTTGCAAGACCAGGGGCTGGCCGTGGAAAGCAACGGCGCAGTCTGTGTCTTCGTGCCCGGCTTCAAGACGCGAGACGACGAACCGCTGCCGTCGATCATTCAGAAGAGCGACGGCGGCTTCAATTACGACACCACGGATCTGGCTGCCATTCAGCATCGCGTCGATACGTTGCAGGCTTCGCGGATCATCTACGTCACGGATCGCGGCCAATCGCAGCACTTTCAGATGATCTTCGAGATCGCGCGGATGGCCGGTTGGGTGACGGATCAGGTCGAACTCACGCACATCGGCTTCGGTTTGATTCAAGGCACCGACGGCAAGCGACTGAGAACCCGCGACGGTGGAACCGTGAAACTCAAGGATCTGCTCGACACCGCGGTCGCGCGTTCGTTCGAACTGATGCAGGCACGCGACCAGGACGATGATCGAACCAGCGAAATGACCGACGCGCAGCGCCGGAATATCGCGTGGATCGTCGGTCACGCCGCCGTGAAGTACGCTGATCTCTCCCACAACTTCGAGAGCGATTACAAGTTCGACTGGGACAAGATGATCAGCTTCGAGGGGGACACTGGGCCGTACATGCTTTATGCGTGCGCTCGCATTTGCGGCATCGGTCGCGAAGCCGATTGCGACTACGAGCAACTGTTGCAGTCGGACGCGCCCATCACCTTGGAACATGCGGCCGAATTGAATCTCGCCAAGAAGCTGCTTGAATTCCCGGTACTGTTCGAAATCGCGGCGTCGCAATTGCGTCCCAACTTGCTGACGTCTTATTTGTTCGAGTTGAGCAAGACGTTCAGCAGTTTTTACGACAAGAACACCGGTGTGCGAGTGGTTCAGGCCGAATCCGACGCGTTGAGAAACAGCCGACTCAAATTGTGCGGGCTCACTCACCGCGTGTTACGACTGGGTTTGGATCTGCTCGGCATCGGCATCGTCGAAAAGATGTGATCAGCCGAGCGACCAAACGCAACCGACAATCACCCTCTTTTTCAAATCCGAACAACTCTCACGGAATCGTCGATCATCGGCTTTCGAGCCCTCGAAGGCGGTGTCTATAATTGCCGTGTTGAGGAGAGAGAAACGTCACAATCCAGTCTTCGAGTTGTGCAAGGATCCACAGCCCGGCGGTCTCAAAGACTGTCGGGTTGTTTTCATGGACCGATGCTCGCCGACTGGTCTTGGGTTGAAGTTGAGGTCATCCGATGAGTGTCGGATATGCACGGCCGAAAGTAACGGAATTGGTGTTCCACCTCTATGGTCGCTCGGTGCATCCCGAGTTACTGGATGTGTACGCGCACACGTTGATTGACCAAGACGAGTTCCAAGCCGTACTTAGCATCTGCGAAGCGGGACATTCCGTAAGTCTCTCGTGTCGGGGTGAAACCGCCACGGAGGTGACGACCAGCAAGAACACGGACATGCCCAAGCGGAAGCGGTACTTGGAACAGCGTCTGCGAGGTCATCGCGACGAATCCTATCGCTTCGAGAATGGCGTGCAGTATCACGCCAGCTTTCAATTGGAACGACTCGACGCAGACGTGTTCCGCAGCTTCCACGAGGAGTTGCTCATCGACTGTGAACGAGCCGACGTTTCCTATCAGTTCCCAGTGGGTTCAAGGCTGAATCCGGGTCCCCTGAGTCTTATCCGCAGTGACGCCGGACCACGGAGTCTGCTGGTGCATGCATTTCACACGTTTCCGGATGAATGCGCCGTCGTCAAAACTCAGTCCTTGTTCGAATTCTGAAACCCTGAGATCCTTGAATCATGAAACGCACCCACATTCTTTGCGCCTGTGCCTTCGCGATGCTCGTTGCGGGCGTTCGCGAAGTTCGATCGGATTTGCGAATTTCCTTGTCGATCGGCCGAATCAATTCGGCGGACGAACTGAGTCGGTCGCGACGGTATGACAGTTATGCCGATCGGTATAACCGTTACTCGGCATTTGGCTATTCCTCTCCGCGTTATCTTTACGGGCCAACCTATTACCAATCTCGATATTACGGATCATCGTATTTTCGCTACAGCCCGGCGCGCTATTACTACCGCCCAGCGTACACCCTGCCGTACAGCTCGTATGGGTTGAATCGCTCATCGGTCTATCAGCCGCATCAGTCGTACGGATCAGGCTGGGGGATCGATCTTCGAATTGGAACTTCGCGGCGACCACGAAGCGTGGCGCCGCCTTCCGATTGCTGCTATCGACCGTACTATTGCTACGGGATGGGCATGGTTCCGTCTCAACCGCCGCAGCGGATGCCGGTGAGTCCGCCCGCCACGTATCAGCCGTCTCCTGCTCCAGTTCTGGGCCCCGCTCCGACTCCGGCGGTACCCGCACTTCCACCCGTCGTAAAACCGCCGACTCCACCAGCGGAACCGCTGCCGGTACTGCCGATGCCGAAACTCTCGGTGCCGACAAAAGTGACGGCCGCGACCGCAATCGCCCCGCAATGATTCGCGGGTTTATTCGTATCGATACGGAACACGTTGATGATTTCGGTTGCCGATGCACTCCAGTCGATACTCGACCACGTCGCGACGGTACGCCCAGCCGAGTTTGCGTTAGCGGATTCGCTGGGCTTGGTGTTGGCGGAAGACATTGTCAGCGACGTTGATTCGCCACCGTTCGATAAGGCTCTGATGGACGGCTACGCGGTTCGATCCGAGGATCTCTCGGGCGGACGTGCCGAATTGACGGTCATTGAAGAAGTGATGGCTGGCCGGACGCCGATTTGCGGACTGGCACCGGGCCAGGCCACTCGCATCATGACGGGAGCCCCAATCCCCTCGGATTGCGACGCCGTGGTGCAAGTCGAGCACACGCGACTGAATGCGGTCGGCAACCGAGTCTTCATCGAAACGGCGAAGACCAATCCCGGTCGCAACATCATGCGGCAAGGAACCGCCATGCGAGCCGGTGATCGAATCCTAGCCACCGGCAGCTTGATCCGCCCGCAGGAAATCGGGGCGTTGGCGGAACTTGGTCGCCACCGAGTCCAGGCCCACCGTCGCCCGAGTGTCGGCGTGATTTCCACGGGCGATGAACTTGTGGCGGTCCACGAGAGCCCAGGGCCGGGTCAAATCCGTAACTCGAACGAATCGATGTTGCTTGCCCAAATCGCGCGTGCCGGCGGAGAACCCGTGTCCCTGGGGATCGCCCGCGACGAACGCACTCACTTGCGAGAGCGAATTCTCTCGGGGCTGCAACTGGATGTGCTGCTGCTGTCCGGCGGTGTCTCTGCCGGAAAACTGGATCTCGTACCGAGCGAATTGGCCGCGGCCGGAGTCGAGAAAGTCTTTCACAAGGTCAACGTAAAACCCGGCAAGCCCATCTGGTTCGGAGTACGAATCGGCGACGAACACACAACACATGTGTTTGGTTTGCCGGGAAATCCCGTCAGCAGCATGGTGTGTTTCGAATTGTTTGCCAGAACCGCGATCCGGCGTTTGCGAGGGTTGCCCGATCCCAATCCGCCAAGCCGCCGCGTGCGACTGTCGCAAGATCATCTTGCCGCTGGCGATCGGCCCACCTACTACCCCGCGAGTTTCCAATGGACCGAGGACGGAGCATGGGTCATCCCCGTCAATTGGCACGGATCGGCTGATTTGCGAGCGACGTTGGACGCCAACGCCATGCTGCTATTTCCACAGGGAGATCGGCAGTTTCGTCAAGGAGACCTGGTGGACGTGATCCCTTGGGACGACTGATCGCAGCGCGGACTGAAACAGTCGATCAAAGGCCGGAATGTTTTCCGGCACTTAGCCTGCGGAAGCACGCCGCCCATCGCCCGCCGGTCCAGTGAATTTCGTCGCCGGAACACCGCCGTGCTGGTGGGTTTCTTGGACTTCAGCCGGCCAAGAATCGCAAATAGGCCGCGACGACGACACAGCACAGCCCCATTCCCGGAAAGATGCAGATGAAGCGCATCATCCAGCCGGAGAAGTAGTTTTTGCGCATGCCTTTGATGCGCGAAATGTTGGGATCCGCCGGGTCAAATTTGAGGTGTAGTGGTTTGCTCGCGACACACCAACAGTTTACGACTTGGACCGTGAAGCGTGCTCGCACACGCAGCAAGTGACTTCGTACGACTCAAACACACGGAACCGGCTCATGTCTTTGCATCAATCACAGGTAACCCGTATGCCTTCACTGTTTCGGCCTCTCGTGTTGGTGGCACTGCTCGCGACGTCTCTGATTTCGATCGGTACCGCGTCGGCCGCGAAAGCTCGACCGAATATCCTGTTGATTTACACCGACGACCACTCACACCGCACCGTGAGTTGCTACCCCGAGGCCTGGAAATGGGTCAACACGCCGAACATCGACCGGCTGGCGGCTCGCGGCGTGCGGTTTGCCCATGCGTTCATTGGCACCTGGTGCATGCCCAGCCGAGCGACCATGTTGACCGGGCATCATCAATTCGGAGTCGAATCCATGCGGATGACGGGACAGTATCCCGGCAGCACGTATGACCCGGCACTGTGTCCGTTTTGGCCCAAGGTGTTTCGTTCGGAAGGGTACATCACCGCGCAAGTCGGCAAGTGGCACACCGGCACGGATACGGGGGCGGGTCGAGACTGGGACTGGCAAGCCGTGTGGAATCGCCCGAAGTACCAGCAGAATTCCGGGCATTACTTCTATGACCAACTCATGGAATTCAGCGGTCGAGGTCAAAAGACGGAAACCAAGCTCGTCCGCGGATATTCGACGGACAATTACACCAACCTCGCCGAAGACTTCATTCGCGGCGATCACCGAGAAGAAGGTCGGCCGTGGTACTTGTGGGTCTGTTATGGAGCGGTGCATGGACCCTTCACTCCGGCGGTGCGACATCGTGATGACTATCCCGACGTCAAGATTCCCGTGCCGAAGGACATCTTTCCGCCGCGACCGGGTAAGCCGGCCTACATGCAAAAGATCAACTTTTGGGGACCCGGCAAGGATGGCGTCCCTCAATTGACCGGCGGGACGTTCGGCGGACGCACGGTTGAAGGCGCGCGATGCATTCACGGCAATTCGCTGAACGACTGGGTGCGGCAGTATCACCAGGGAGTGCTGGGGCTCGACGAAGCCGTTGGTCGTTTGATCTCGGCGTTGGAAGAAACCGATCAACTGGAAAACACGCTGGTGGTGTTCACCTCGGATCAGGGATTCGCCTGGGGACAACACGGATTCCGCACCAAGCTCGCACCCTACGACGCCAACATTCGCTCGCCCCTGATCATCAGCATGCCGGGTACCGTGCCCGAAGGCAAAGTTGTGAAGCACCCGGTTGCCGGAGTCGATCTCATACCGACGTTCTTTTCATTTGCCGGTATCGATTTGCCATGGGACATGCACGGCCACGATCTCACGCCGGTGATCAAGGATGCCGAGTTTGATTGGAAACATCCCGCTCTCGTGTCATTCACCGGACGGTCGTACGGATCGGACACCCACCAAATTCCAGACGACCCGGACAAGCACTACCTCAACGGCATCCCGTGGTACGTGTCGTTGCGGCAAGGACGTTTCAAATACATCCGCACGCTGGTCGAGAACGAGATCGAAGAATTGTACGACATCGACAACGACCCCGAAGAATTGACGAATCTGGCAATCGGTGCTGGCCACGGCGATGACTTGCAACGTCTGCGAGCCGGCACGATTGCGGAGATGCGACGCAACAAGTGGAAGCTGGTCGACAACCTGCCGCCGATCAAGACGATTCGCTAGCGCGTCCAGGGAATGTGCGGCTGTTGGGGGGACCACCCGGAATTACTTCCGCTTGCGATTTCTGTTGCGCTCGGCCACCAAGAAGGGATTCGGAAGGTGTAGCGATCTGCCGGAGGCTGGCGAATCGGGCTATCAAGAAGGACGGCAGTGATTCGATGGACTGGTCTGATGCTGTGTTTGGTAATGACCGCGCAATTTT
>JAQBZS010000403.1 GCA_027622115.1 Planctomycetota bacterium
ATTCCCTGGATCAAACCCCGGGCCTTCGTCGCGAATTACGTAGACCGCTTCGTCCGGCGAGAGCGTGACGTCCACGTGTGTGCGACGGTCGCGATAAGGAAGCTCTTGGGCACGCGAACGAGCGAGTTCGTAGTACTTCTTATGATCCTCTTCGCGCAGTTCCGAACTGACCTCGAGATTCCCGTGATAGAACGCATTGACGAGTGCTTCCTCCAGAGCGATCCCGACACGAATCCGGTCGGACTCGCCGCAGATTCCCAGTCCTCGAAACGCTTGCTGCAAGTAACCGATCAGCGAAGTGATCAAGCTGAAGTCGTTGTCCAATTCGAACGAATACGTGCTGGCTCGCATGTGGCTGAGCAGCTTTGCGTTGCTGCGTTCCTCGTTGACGGCCGCCAGAACCCGCATCACCGTTTCGGCCAATTCGCGGGCGAGAACCCGCTTGGGCACATAGCTGGCCGCGCCCGACTGCAACGCCTGGACCGCGATCTCCTCGCTGCCGCGAGCGGTCATCAACACGACGGGGATTGTGGGGAACCGCTCCTTGGCTTGCTGGACGAGTTTCAAGCCGTCCATTTCCGGCATTTGCAAATCCGTCACGACGACATCCGGCTGATGCAACTCGATCAATTCAATCGCTTCCAAACCGTTGCCGGCGTAGACCACTTCCCATTCTTCGTTTTTCTCCAGCAAACCGCCGGCAAGTTTGCGATCCATCGCGGAATCATCGACGACCAAGATTTTGTTCATCTTCAGTTCCCACCCTTCAAGCGATGTCTGTCAGTAGGTTCGGCAACGATCGGATCGAAACGTTCGCGAGCGGCCCAGTTCCGATTGCGAATTCCCGGAAGAATTGTGATGTGAATCGGTCACCATTGCAGTCTGCTGATTTATTTCGCGGAAGGGGAGTCCGGAGCGATGTTTTTCGCCATTGAGTTCGATGATCCGCTATCGGCGGAATATCTCAGCGAGCGGCACTTGCACGCTGTTTGACACTTGAAAAATCGGCAATCCTGCGTTGTTCTGGGCTTTTGCCACAACCGTCAGAACCAAGCGATGTTCAATAAGATTCCATGCTCGACGAAAAAATCGTGGCGTGTGTCTTGGACGGACATTCGATTGTTCTTACCTTCGCGATCCCATTTCAACCATCGGCAGAAATCGCAAGTCGCCACGGCGTTCCGATCCAACAGGGCGTCGTATTCCAACGAGAGGCATTCGATGCGAACACCAATCTTCGTCAACGTGGAATTAGGTAATGCCGACCACGATCAGAAAGCACGCTTCGATCAGGAAATGACTCGCAACCAATGGACGCGCTGTAGCGATTCATTTCACTCGTACCTGGCAGAGGCCGAGGGTCCGATTTGCGATGAAGACTTGCTTGCGGTGATCGAAGAAGATGTGACCATGGCCGCTGAAGCGTGCGGCATCTACGACTGGAACAGCACCTGCGCCCTGAATTAAGGGACGGATACCCTGTCCACCGCTGCGAATGGCCGAAGACCGGGTCGCTTGCCGATTCCAGCCCAACGGGTTGGGGGGTCTTGATCATTAGTCCCATCTGGCTCATAAGTCCTAAGGGAAATGTGACTTATGCGACACATGGGGCGTATGTGATTGGGCGAAGCCTTCATCCCACGACAGCGAATTCACGACACGACACGTTGGTCGACGAACACTCGCCCGCCCCAACTGAGATGCCGGTTGAATAGGCTCGCGAGTTTCTGATGCCCCGAGATGCCCGGTCGAATGCCGTCATCCATGAGCCATTGCAGGCCGTCGGTGCCGTCGACTGTTTCTTCCCAATGCTGCCAGTGGTCGATGCACGGGACTCCGAAGTGCGATGCCAACTCGCGTAGGATGCACACGTACGCGGGAAGATCCCGATAACGCGATCCGGATTCCGTCACGGTCCGAGGCGGCGTGTGCAGCAAGACCTGGATGCCGTGCTCTTTCAGCGTGTGCAGCGTTCGTTCGAGTCGACCGCGGAACCGGCTGCGTCCATCGATTCCCGCCGCCGAGTCATTCAATCCCAACATGAACGACACAATGTCCGGTCGGAATCGCAATGCCCGATCGTGCAGCCGGTCGTGAAATTTGAGGATGGTTTCGTCTTCGCTCGCCACGTTGATCACGATGTCTTCCAAACGATGCAAGTCTGTCCGCACATGGTCCGTGGTCAACTCCACGTAGCTCCGCCAACCTGGCGACTGTCGGCTCCCCAGCGTGATCGTGTCGCCCGCGAATAGCCAAGTCAGCGGACGTGCCGACGCCAACAATTCTTCCAACCCATCAACCAACAGCGGGTCGGAATCCGCAGTGTCCTCGTGCGTCGGATCGGGACGAAACCGGAAGTCGTTTCTGGGGATGGGGATCGTCGCCAAGTCATCCGTGCATTCGGCCACAAGAGCAAGACCTGGATCGACTCCGAGAATGCCTTCGCGATCCTCGTCAACCGCCGACACCTCAATTCGCGACATCTCATTGTGATTGTCGAGTTCAATCTCATCCGACTCTTCCGTGGTCGGCACGCATTGTGCCCCAAGTTCATCCAAAACTTCGGCTGCGACGTGAAACGCATCGGTTTGGCTTGCGGCAGTCGTGTCCGATTCAACGATCTCTGGCGACCGAGCGGCGTTAATGGATTCGTCTACCGGGAAATCCTCTGCATCGATCGTTTCGTCAAAGTCGGCGTCCATCTCGACCGCTTGTTTCGACGCCTGGTGGGTCAGCAGACGACGACGACGTGCCGAGCTACCGGAATATGGACTGCGTTGACGACTCATAATGCCGTTTCGGTGAGAGTAGTGAATCCGTGCAACTCGACTTGTCGGGCGAGCATTCGACCGACGCTCGATTTGTGTCGCACCATCCGCGAGCGGTCAATTCGTGACAAGTCCGCGCGAACGATTCAAGTGTGTCATACATCCCCGGCAACGCGGTGGTCGGCGAATGGGGAACGCTTGGAGGGTCATCCTCGATAGTCATCCCGATTGTTTCGATTCTTCGGGGGCATACGTCCTCAAAACAATTCCTCGATCCGCCGACCACGTTCGATGTGCTGACTGATGTTGCGCGGAACGCTGGAATCCAGTCGCATTTCTCCGACGTCAAACAGAGCGTGCAGCACCGTCGCCATCATGTCGGTGGGCGAAATCGGGGCCGTCGCGGGGACTTCGGCCTTGGCATTCGACTCGCCAATCACCTGCCCCATTCGCAGTCCACCCCCCGCAAAGACCAGCGGGCAAAGTTTCGCCCAGTGACCGCGACCGCCGTTTTTGTCGATCTTCGGGCTGCGTCCAAAATCTCCCACGATCACCAGCAAGATCTTTTCGCATAGGCCACGGTTCTCGACGTCTTCCAGGAACGCCGACACGGAACGATCCAGTGTTGGGCCAAGCATGTTCATCCCCTTGACGACGCCCGGATTGTTCTTGTCCGCATGCATGTCCCAACCGGCGCTGTGAACCGACACAAAACCAGCTCCCGCTTCGCACAGTCGACGCGCCACAAGCATCTGCTTTCCCAGGGTACTCGGTCGAAACTTCTTGTGGCCGATTCGCATGTCCGACGTGTCGTACCGCGCAATCGTCTTGCGGTCTTCGTGTTGGAAATCAAGGGCCTGCGTGGCATTGCCCAGCAGGACCGTCACCGCTTGAGCGGAGAATTCGTCCAGTGCGGCCATCGTGCCGCCGGCGTCCAGTTTGCGGTTGAACGAATCAATCGACTTCAGCAGCTTCAGGCGGTTGTCGAGATCCGATTTCGCGATGTTCAACCGCATATTGGCCGCGATCGGATTCGTTTGTTTCACGCCGCCATTCGCCAAGTTTTCGTCCGACCAGCCGACTTGATGCACGAACGGTCCGAACGACTGCCCCAATTCGCCGGGCCACGATCCTTTGTTGAATCGGCCGATCTCCTTGAGGTATTGCCCGTCGACTTCTTGCTCATTGAGTCCCACGTACGTTGGGAGACCGGTCCGCTCGTGGTTCGTGCCTCGCAAACGAGCAAAGCACGAACCGATGCTGAACCCCTTCTGCTGAGTCCCTCGCGGATCTGTGCCTCCGGACAACACATGCACGTGCGCCTGCTCGTGCGACCCGACCGAGTGTGCATGCGACCGCACAATCGCCATCCGCCCCGCCAGTTTCGCCAGCAATGGAAACGTACCGCCGAACGTGACTCCCGGCAGGCTGGTTTTGACTTCACCGGTCGCACTGCGGATTCCGTCCGGTGCCGTCATCTTCGGGTCGAACGTTTCGATCTGACTCGCGCCGCCGGACAGATAAAGCAGCACGACCGACTTATCCTTGAAGTATCCGTGCTTTCTGCCCGCGGCGTCGGCCTGCGTCGCCAATAATCCGGGCAGCGACAGCCCGCCGAGCGACAGCGATCCGATTCGAAGAAAGTCGCGTCGCGGCATGCCCGAGCAGTCACGATTCCCGGTTCCGAATTCGATTGTCAGCATCGGCATTCCCCTTTTCGATCCGCCGCCCTGTCACATCCATCAATAGTGATGTATTCCAGCAACCGGGGCAATTTGGAATCGAGTGAGTTGGGTCGGTTCGTACCGACCGTGTGGTTTGATTCGCACGATCGTCCGGTGAGAATCGGTCCAACCCGCCTGTCGCGCAAGTGCCCAAGTGGTTCGATATTCGCGCGTGTGGCATAATCCCCAGTACAAACGCTTGAGATAACCCGACTGCGGCACTCGGCCCAAAATCATAATTCGCTGTCAAGAAGAGGACGTGGATGTGCCCGCTCTCTCGGTGTCCTGACTCCGTCCGTAAGGAATGTGAACCATGCCGCTCCACGATTGGACACGCGTCGCAGCGGGCATCTATCACGACTTTCATAACGCGTGGATCACCGAACTAAGAAACAGCTTGAATGACGGTCGGCTGCCGCCCGATCTGTATGCACTCGGCGAACAGCGATCCGGCGACATTGGTCCCGATGTACTGGCTCTTCATGATTCCGCGACGCCGGTTGCCGAATCATCCGAGAGTGCGAGCCCATTTGCGCCGGATCCGAGCCAAGGTGGCAGCGCGGTCGCCTTAGCCGACGCTCCGCCGGTGGTGGCGCTGACTCAGGACGCGCAGGACGACATCAACTTTTACCGAGCGAAGCAGCGTTCGATCGTGATCCGTCACGTCAGCGGCGACCGTATCGTGGCGCTGATCGAGATCGTGTCGCCGGCAAACAAGCACGCGCGCCGGACACTCGATGATTTCCTGGACAAGGTTTCCGCCGCACTTCAAAACGGTATTCACGTCCTGGTGATTGACCCGTTTCCGGCAGGCGACTTTGATCCCGATGGAATTCACGGCGCGATCTGGGAAAGTCTGCTGGCCGGCACGTACGAAGCCCCCACGGGAAAGACACAAACGCTCGTGTCCTACGCGTGCCGCAATCCGATAACGGCCTACATCGAGCCGATCTCGGTGGGCACGACTTTGGCGGAGATGCCACTGTTTCTGACTGCCGAGTTTTACGTGCCAGTTCCTCTCGAAGAGACCTACCTGCGAGCTTGGAACGGGGTACCGCTCCGTTGGCGGCGAGTTATCGATGTTCCGTAATTTGAAATGGGGCGATTCACCTCAGACTCCGCATTGTTCAGCTTCTCAGGCTGCGTCTTCGTAACCACAGCTTTTGCCAATCACGTTGCCGCTTACGGTCTTGGTTGTGGCCATCGGCCACCCCAAGCTCCAATACACTCGAAGCCGTCCGACAGTATTGCTATTAGAAATAGAATTCGAGGTCTGCGTGTCAAATACACCCTCTGCTCGCTCTTTGCTTGCGCGATCCATCAGCGTCTTCCTTTTCGCCATCGCCACGACCGAAGTCGGTCGCGCGGACGAACTTGCCGGACTTTCGCGGATCGATCCCCGAGGCATCCCAGGGACGATCGTGCTGTCCGGCGGCAGTGTCGTCTTGCCACCAGCGATTGACGAATTTCTCAACAATGTCGGCCGCTTGCCGAAAACACTGCCTGGCGATCTATCGATTCTCGTGGTCCATCTCGGCGACGGGATTTCGCCGGCAGTCGATGTGCTCACGAAGGCCATTGCAGCTCGCGGGAAACCCAAAACCGACACGCCCGATCCCAAGGCGACTCCCAAAGCCCCGTCAAAGACTTCGCCGCAAAAGTCGACACCCACCCCCACACCAACTCGGAAGAAATCGGATCTCCCAGCGCCCAAAGTGCATTCGATCGCTTGGAGCAAATCCGCCGCGCAGCAGGCCCAGCAACTGGAATTGATCGGCAAATCCCAAACAGTCTGGGTCAGCACGGCGAATCCGTCTGCGGCTGGCGAATCGCCGCATGAAAAGTTGGTCGGTGAACTACTCGCGGTTCAACGGCGAGGTGGAGTTGTCGGTGGATCCGGCGCAATCGCAGAAGCGTTGGGCAACAGTCTTCAGGGGATCCAAGTCCGACGCGACGATCCGAATGCCAATCACCAAGTCGTCGAACAAGCGGATCTCACGTTGGCGGACGATGCCGTACTCGTGGTACGTGGTCGGCGAATGGTTTCGGTCGGCGACGGGAATATCACGCTGACGCTGCCCGCATCGGCGACTCGAAAAATCCGCAAGATCGTGCTCGACAAACGCCAGCCACTCGCCGACCTCACGGCAATTCAGCGGTCGCTGCGAAATCGTCTCGGAGACGACTATCCGCCCAAGAAACTTGCATCGCCGATGGTCGCCCACGGCACGCTGATCATTATCGG